>JAKEHX010000574.1 GCA_022614795.1 Planctomycetaceae bacterium
GCTGCGATGGCCCGGGCCGAGAGCGTTGCCGCTGCCTCGCGAAGTTCTGGCCGCGGCAAACACTCGCGGACGACCAGCCACAAACCGACCTGCTGGGCTGCCTCCTGCCGTTGGCGGGCATTGGGCCGCTGCCCGGCGGGAATTTCTTCCAGCGGATGAGCCGCCACGAACTCGACCAGCTCCTTGACGCTTGCCTGGCCGGCGGCCGTTTCGCTCCCGGGCAGCCCGCCGCCAGAAACTCTACGAAGAGCGACTAGCGCCTGCACGATCCGCACCGTCACATCGTGCGGATGCTTCTCGGTCAACGACGCAAGCAGAGCGTCCAGCAACGCCGCGGCCTCGGGCGAGAGGGTCTGCGGCTTGAGGAGCCTGGCGAGCGTGCTGTCGAGCTTGCCCAGCGGACTATCGCTCACCGGCACGGCCAGCATCAGGTCGATGGCCGGCGCTCCCTCGGCCTGGCCGCTTAGCGGCGCCAATAGCGACATGGCGACCTGGCCGCTGGGATCGTCCGCCAATTTGGACGTGATGGCCTCCAGTCCCCGCTCGGCCATCTGGCGCATGCCCGCGATGTTTCGCCCCGTGTACTGCTGAATCTGCGGGTCGTCGAATGCCGGGTTCGTCATCAGCTCGCGATAGACCCGCATGCCCTCGACGGGCAAGTCCAGCTCCTGGGCCATCTGGCCGATGGCGGACAAATCCTCCATGCGGCGGCTCAAGTTGTAAACGGGATCGCTGCTGAAAATCTCCGGCTGACGATTGGGCGACAGCCAATCGACGAGGACCTTCCGCGCCTCTTCCTTGTTGCCCGCCGCCGCGCACAGCCGCACGTAGCTCGCGGCCGGCCCGTAGGAGAATTGCCGGATGGGCGAGTTCGTGGGATCGAGGGCCGCCATCCTTAAGAGATCGAGCGCGACGGGCTGCCACTGATGCCGCGCGGACAATTCCTGCGCGACGATCCAGCGGGTCGTTTGCAGGCGAGAGTCGGCCGGACCCGCGGCCAACAGCCCTGCAAAGGCGGTCTTCGGCTCGATCGCCCGGCCCAGCCGCAGATCGACCAGCGCCAGAATCACCGGTCCGGCCTGCCACTGCGCATGCTCGCCGGCCGCCCGCGCCACGTCGTCGCGCAGCGCCGGAAGCTGGTTGTTCTTCATCCCCGCGTCGAGCAGATACGACAGCGACGTGTTGACTTTGCCGCCGGAGCTGTAGCTCACCACGTCGCCGATGCCGTACCACGGATTCTGCCGGACTGCGTCGGCCGTGGGGAGGAGCGATTGCTTGCCCATCTCGAACAGCTCCGGCACCGCCCAAGCATCGGCCCGGTAGAAGGACGACATGAGCTGCGGGCGATACGAGGGGAACGCCTCCCAGGCCTTTTTCAGGAATCCGATCGCCGCAGGCTTGCTCTCCTCGTTGTTCATCATGTTGCTGATCAGGTTGAGCGCGATGTACGGTTGACCAAGCCGGCGAATGTCGATTTCATTCAGCAACTTGACCAGGTCCGCCTCACGCTTGGCCATGCGGAACGCCTCCTGCGCCTCCCAATAGCGGTCTCCCAGCAGCCGCGGCTGCTTGAGGATCGCGAGGCGGAAGTGGTCGCAGGCCTCGGGATACTTGCCGCGACTGTAAAGAACGCTGGCGTAGCGATAGCGCAGCTCCGCGTCATCGGGGCGCAGCTCGACGGTCTTGGCCTGAAGGTCGAGCTGTTTCTGCACGTCGCCGGCGGCCTGGTAATATTCGGCGAGCGTTTCATTGAGCTGCGTCGATTGGGGCGAACGGGCCAGTTGTGCTTCGACTCCGGCGATCAGCTCCTTGAGCTTGCCGGCCTGCGACAGGCAGGCCAGCGCACTTTGGCGGTAGGAGGAATCGACGGTCGAGATTCCCCTGGCCTGCTGCGCGGCGGGCAGCGTGCGCGAGCGGCGGAGGATCTGATAAGCCGCCTGCACGGCGATCTCCATCCGGCCTTCCGACTGATACTGCCCCATCAGGGCCGCGAGTGCACTGAGGCGGTTGCCCGCTTGCCGCTGGGCGCGGGCGATGACGGCGTCGGCCTCGTCGGCCATCCCCAGCCGCCGCATTTGCCCGGCCAATTGCACTTGAATCTCCGGGGTGAGTCGCAGCCCGAACAGCCGCACCGCCGCGGCCTTGGCCCGCTCGTGATCGCCCAGGCGCACGGCAATGTCCAGGGCCAGCGTCTCTTGCAGCTGGAGGATGCGCTGGTCGAGGGGCGTGACTGCGTCGAGCATCGCCAGGGCCTCGTCCAGCCGCTGCGACTGCATGAGCAGGCGGGCGACTTCGATCCGCAATTCCACGTCCTGCGGCGCCAGCTCGACGGCCTTGGCCAGCGTCGCCAGCCCCGTCTCCTGGTCGTCGTTCCAAATCTGCGTGTAAGCCAGCGCCAGCACGGCGTAGATCTTGTCGCCGGCCGCGGCCTTGTCCGCCCGCTCGCTGAGATGCTTGAGCAGGTCGCTGACCAGATCCTTCTGCTTGAACTGCTCGAGCACGGTTCGTAGCAGGGTCGTGGCATAGGTATCGAGATAAGCCGTCGAGAGGGGGACCGGCGAGCCGACCCGGCGTCTGACGCCGCCGACGTACACATACGCGTAAGGGCTGCTATAGGCGGCTGAAGACCGCGGCGCGGCGCGGTTCAAGGGGTTGCTGCGCTCGCGACTGGTCCAGGCGACCGCATAGTCGAGATAGAGGTCGAGGACGCGCAGAACCTCGGCCGGCTGAAGCTGTCCCCCTGCCAGCATGCTGACCGCATTTCCCAGGCTGGCGCGGCTCTGGCGGGCAGAGGTTGACTTGGTGTCGTTATTCTGTAGATCCAGTTTGGCAAACCGGTCCAGGAGCGCAGTGGCGGTGGGCAAATCGCCGCGCCGCGCCGCCATCGAGAATGCATCCACGATCTGCGCCGTCGTGTCGCTCGCCGAGACCACCTGCCGATAGAGCTTCTCCTCGTCTTCTTTGCGGCCGGCACGCACCAATTCCGCCGTCACGTACTGCCGGAAGTAGGTCGAGTACGGGTTCGCGGACGTTTGACCCGCAAACGCCCGCTCGACCGACGCCAGCGACTTCGTCGCCAGTTCCAAGTCCTCAGCCGAAAGCGGCGGCGTGCGATCGGGGGCCTGCGGCGCTGGGCCGACGGTCGCGGTGGCTGTGTTATTGCGCGACGCAAGCTGATTCAGAAACAGAAACTGCGCGGCAATCTCGCCCATTCGCGCCAAGCGCTTGGCCACGTCGGCCAGATCGGAGGTTTCCGAACGCATCGACTGCAAATAGGCCCAGTCCCACAGCTCGCGGCCCGTGGCCTCGGGGCGGGCCGCACCGGTGCGGCGGGCGGCGACGAATTCGTCCGACTTTCCGCTGTCCTGCGCGAAGCGATAGAGCCAGCCGACCGCCGCCATGCGGGCCTGAGCGAAATTCTGCGGCGTCCACACGGCCAGGCGGCCCGTGCTGCCGTAGTACCGCTCGGACGAGAGTCCGACGGCCGCCTGCACTTCGTACATGTAGTCGAGGCGCGCGATAGACGTGAGGGACGGCGTCGCACTAGCGCCGCCAGTCTTGCGCTGGGCGGCCAGCCGCGCCTTGCCAGCGGTGCTCAATTCGTCATCGGATAGCGTCAGGTCCAGGATCGCTTGAAACCGCCGGGCCGCTTCGTCCGGCTTGGCCGCGGCCAGCGCAACGCCCTGGCGATACAAGAGTTCCCAATCGGTCGGGTTTTCGCGGAGCTTGGGCTCCAGCACGGCCAGGGCCGTTTCTTTCTGCTCGCCCGACAGAAGGCTATCGATGTTGCGAAGCAGCTTTTCTTTGTCTTCCTCTTTGACCGCCAGGCGCACGAGAATCGCCGCCGCCTCTTGCGAATTGCCCGACTGCGAGAGGAGCGTCGCCAGGCGATACTCGGTTTCGGCGCCGGGAGCCAGGCGGGCCAGCTGCTCCTGGAACTTCACGGCCGAGATCAGGTCCGACTCGCTTTCGGCCAGCTTCGAAAGCTGGAGCAAGAGCTGCGTATCGCGGGTGTTCTCGCTGAGCAGGCGCTCCAGCTCCTGCCGGGCCATGCCGTAATCACCGGCCGAGTGATAGGCCTGGGCCAGACAGATGGTCATCTCCCGCCGCAGGTCGTCCTCGCGGCGGCCTCGCTCCAGCCGCTGGAGCAGCTGGTCGAGCCGGTTGATTTGCAGGTGCAGCTCGGTCAGCTTGCCGATGACGCTCAGCTTGTCGTCGAGCTGCGTTCCCTTCTCCAGCGCCTGCCAATACAGCTCGATGGCCTCGTCGGTGCGGAACTGAGCCGCCAGAGCCGCGGCCAGCGAGAGCACGATGTTCGGATCGTTCGGGTTGACGCGCGTCGCCCGCCGCAGCGCGGCAATCCCTTCGTCAGACCGCCCCAGCCGCAGGCACAGGTCCGCGAAAAACTGATATGTCTCGACATTTCCCGGAGCGGCGGCAATCAGGTCCCGCCCGGCGGCCAGGGCCGCGTCGGTCCGCCCTAGCTGCGTTTCCAGCTGCGCCACCCGCTCCAGATAATCGGAACGGCTGCGGCGATCGACAACCGCCAGCTTGCGGTTGAAATCGGCGGAAACACCAAGGTCGCCCGCTTGCTCGGCGATGCGGGCCGCGGCTGCCAGCGAAGGGATGCTACTGGGCTCGCGAGCCAGCGCCTCGCCGATGGCCTTGGTCGCCTCGGGCCACTCGCGCAGCGCCTCGCGATAACGGGCCAGGAGGAACCACTGCTGGTGGTCCCCCTTGCCATCCGCGACCTGCTTTTCCAGCTCGGTCGCCAGCTCGGGCAGCCTGTTTTGCAGCGTGTAGGTTTTGAGCTGCTGGCTGAGGACCGCCTCGCGCTCCTCGTCGTTCTGGGCCAGCTTCTGGCCACGCGAGAGAGACGCCAGCGCCGCGTCGAGTTGCTCTCCGCGGATTTGCAGGTCGGCCGCCTTGAGAGCGAGCGAGAAGTTTTTGGGATCCAGCTCGCAGGCCGCAGCAATCTCCGGCTGCGCCTCCCTCAGGTAGCCGAACTGGGCGAACACCTCCGCCAGGCGGGCGAGATTCTCGCCGGTGCGCAGCTTGCCGTCGGCGATCTTCCGCCAGGTCGCCAGCGCATCGTCCGTCCGCTTGAGGATGTGGTAATACTCGCCCAGGTATTCCAGGTATTGCGGCGACTGCGGCGCCAGGGCGACGGCCTTTTCATAAAGCTCCAGGGCCGGCGCGGTCAGCCCGGCATGGCGGAACAGATCGGCCACCTGCGTGGCCACCAGTGGATCGTCGGGCCGAGCCGTGAGTAGCCGCCGCCAGATGCGCTCCGCTTCGACCTGCCGTTCCTCCTTGGGCCGCGAAGTGTCGCGGAGCACCAGCTTGCCCCATTCGCGGAGATAATCGGGGTTGTTCGGATCGGCCTTGTCGAGGGCGACGTACTGCTGGATCGCTTCGGGATAACGCTGGTCATCGACCAACTGTTCGACAAACGCCAGCCGCAATTCCTTCCGCGACGGGGCCAGCTTGAGCGCCTTGTCGAGCCAGGTCTGGGCCTCGGGCACGCGGGCCTGCCGCGCGAGCACGCGGGCCAGGCGGGCCATGGCATCGACGTCTTCCTTGTTCTTATCCAGCCAGCTCGTGTAATACTTCGCCAGGCCGTCCTGATCGTCGGTCCGCAGGAAGACATCCTCGATCTTGCGGCGCACTTCGCGGAAGAGCCAGCTTTCGGGATTGAGCTTCGCCAGAAGCTGCTCGAGCTCGGCGACCCCTTCGCTGGCCCGGTTCAGCTTGACTTTCAGCTCCGCCGCCTCGATGCGGAAGACGGTGCGGCGATAGTCGTCGGTCGTGGTCTTGGCGAGCGCTTCATACCGCGGCAGGGCCTGGGCGTTCTGGCCTTCTTCGACCAGCGTGACCGCAATCTGCTCCTGCACCCGCGAGTCGCCGGGAAACAGCTTCTCCAGCCGGTTCCAGACCGCCAGCGCCTCGTCGGGCCGCTGGGCCCGCTGATGAACGCGCCCCAAGGCCTGAAAGGTTTCGAGCAGATCGACCTGCGACGGCTTGCGGGCGATTGCTTCTTCAAAGGCTGTGGCCGCCTTTTCCGGCTGGCCGACAAGCACCAGCGACTGGCCCAGGTAATACGACGCCAGCGGGTCGGCCGCTCGCAGCTGGGCGGCCTTGGTGAGGGCCTCGACTGCGGCGGCGTCGCGGCCCCGCTCCGATTCGACCAGGCCCAGGAGCATCCAGCCGGTGCCGTCGTCGGGCGTCTTCGTCGTCCGCTCGCGCAATGAGCTTACGAACTTCTCCAGCGAGCCGTTCTCGACGTGAAAGCCATAGATCTTGTCGAGGGCCGTGCCACGGCGGGGATTGCGCTCGAGCACGGTGAGAAACCGCTCGACGATCTGCTGCTGGCGGGCAATTTCGGCGTCAATCTCGCCGGGTTGATCCTGAGCCCGCGCCCATGACCCAGCCGATGAAGCGGCAATTGCCGCCAGGCAGCACCCACTGGCGAGGACAAGCGTCCTGACGAGCCACCAACCGCTATAAGAGCATCGCATGCGAGCGCCTCTCTTGGTGGAAAGAACTGCCCCGGACAAGCGTCCTGATTCTGTGCCCCATGCCGTCGCGCGTCAACCAAACGGGCCGCGGGAAGTTACCGTTGGCCGGCGGCGAATGCTGGCATTTCGCTGATCGCACAGGTAAGGTAAGTCGCGAATGGTTAAAGCCCTGAGCAGGTCAAAGCCCTGACCATTGGTCAGGGGTGATTCACGCTCGTCCTGAATTCGCAACCCGGCTCGGCGGGAGCCTCGCCCTCCCGCTCATTCGCCCTCCCCCTTACTCGCGCTCCCGCTCACTTGCACCCCGAGCAATGGTCGGGGCTTTGGAAGCTGCCATGAACGAAAACCTCCCCAATGAAGAAATGCGCGCGCGGCTCGACGCCTTCCGCGAGGACTTCGAGCGGCTGCGATCGGAAGTCGGCAAGGTAATCGTCGGGCACCTGGAGATCCTTGACGACACGCTGATCGCCCTGATTGCTGGCGGCCACGTACTGCTGGAGGGCGTTCCGGGCCTGGGCAAGACGCTGACGGTGCGGACGCTGGCCGACGCCCTGCATCTGAAATTCCAGCGGATTCAATTCACGCCCGACCTGATGCCGGCCGATTTGATCGGCACGAACATCGTGCTGGAGACGGAAGCAGGCCGCAAACAGTTTGAGTTTCAGCCCGGGCCGATTTTCGGCAACATCCTCCTGGCCGACGAGATCAACCGGGCCACGCCCAAAACGCAGTCGGCCCTGCTGGAGGCGATGCAGGAGCACTCGGTCACCGTCGCCGGCAAGACGCACAAGCTCACCGAGCCGTTCTTCGTCATGGCGACGCAGAACCCGCTCGAAATGGAGGGAACCTATCCGCTGCCGGAGGCCCAGCTCGACCGCTTCTTCTGCAAGCTGCTGGTGAAATATCCGCTGATCTCGGAGCTGGAAACGATTTTGGACCGCACGACCGAAGCCGCCTCGCCCAAGGCCCAGCCGGTGTTGAGCGGTGAGCGGATTCTGGAGATGTCGCAACTGGCCAGGCTGATTCCAGTGGCCGCCGAAATTCGCCGCTATGGACTGACTTTGGTGCTGGCCACGCATCCTGACAACGAGCTGGCCGCCCCCATCACCCGGCAGTACGTCCGCTATGGCGCGAGCCCGCGAGCCGCCCAGGCCATGATTCTGGGAGCCAAGATCCGCGCCATCCTCGACCACCGCTATCACGTCGCCAAGGAGGACCTGCGGGCAATGGCCCCAGCCGTGTTGCGGCACCGTTTGATCCTCAACTTTGAAGGGCAGGCGGAAGGGGTCTCAAGTGACACGGTGATCAACGAGATTTTGCAGTCCGTCGTGCAACCGAAGATGGTCGCTTGATGTCAGTTGTCAGTTGTCAGTGGTCAGTCGGATGCCACAACTGACAACTGCCCACTGACAACTGACAACTGACAACTGACAACTGACAACTGACAAATGCCGCTATTTGACTCCAACTTCCTGAAACAGCTCGAATACTTGTCGCTGGTTTCGCGGCGGGTGTTCCGGGGATCGCTGCTCGCACAGCGGCGGACGACGCAGTTCGGGGCGGGCATCGAGTTTGCCGATCACCGCGAGTACACGCCGGGGGACGACCTGCGGTATCTCGACTGGAACATTTACGCCCGGCACGGCGATTTGCTCCTCAAGCGGTTTCAGGAAGAGGAGGACTTGCACGTCTATTTCCTCCTCGACTGCTCGCGGAGCATGGGCTTTGGCGAGCCGGTGAAGTTCGATCTGGCCCGGCAGGTGACGGCGGCCCTGGCTTATATCGCCCTGGCCGACCTCGACCGGATTTCGGTCATCGCCTTCGCCGACCGCATCGTGGAGGACTTTCCGCTCACGCGGGGCAAGGCGCGGATTCTCGCCCTGCTTGATTTTCTGGAGAACCTGCCGCTGGCCGGGGCCGATACCGATCTGGCCGCGGCGGTGCGGGAATTTGCCCGCCGCCGACAGCGGACGGGGCTGGCCGTCGTGGTCAGCGACCTGTTCTCGCCCGGCGGCTATGAGAACGGCCTCGACCAACTGCGCCACCGCCGCTACGAGCCGCACGTCGTCCAACTGCACGATCCGCGCGAGGCCCGGCCGGAGATGCTCGGCGACGTTGAGCTGCTGGACGTCGAAAACGGTTCAGCGCGAAAGGTGACCGTGACCGAGCGGGCGCTAAGGACCTACCGCAAGCTGTTCGACGACTACCAGTCGGCGGTGGCCGCCTATTGCCGGAGTTACGGCCTGGGCTGCACGCAGGCGACGAC
>JAKEHX010000575.1 GCA_022614795.1 Planctomycetaceae bacterium
GGCTTGGGAACGGGGCCCCGATGGCCGGTCCGCACCGGCCCACTTGGCTGCTCGGAATTCCGCGATGAATTGTCACGATCTCGCCTGCCGCATTCAGAGGCTTCAGCCCGAGGCGGATACGCGCGACGTTGCCCGGCTCTGTCTGCTCTTGTCGAACTCGACCGACAACGTCAGCCGGCTCGAGGACGACCAGCACCTGACCGCCGCGTGGCGCGAGATGGGCCTGCGGCTGCAAGCGGCCACCGACCAGCACGCGGCCATGACCGAGGAGCTCGAGTCGCTGGCCAAGAGCGACCCGCACCGCTTCACGCCCGACCAGATTTGGGTGCTGATCCGGGCAATCAAGGTGCAGAGCCAGATACTCCAGCTCTATGTGGGCGAAGCCCTGTTGGAAGCCTGACTACTTCTCCGCCTTCTCGAATCCCGCTTTGACCAGTTCGTCAAACCCGGCCTTCAGCGGCCGCACGTCGAAACCCTGCTTCTTGAGGATTTCGCCGCAGGCGAGGGCCCGCCGCCCAGCGCGGCAGTGCGTGTAGATCACTTTCGACTTGTCGAGCTTCTTGGCCAGCTCAGCCGCTTCCGCCTCGACCTTGAGCTTGCTCTGGGGCATCAAGACCGCCCCCTTCAAGTGTCCGGCGTCCCACTCCTCCTGCTCGCGGACATCGACGATCACCGCTTTGCCCGCCTTGACGTTCTCCTTGACGGTGTCGAGCGAGTCTTTGGTATGGGTGAGGGGTTCTTGCGCGAATGCAGCTGATGCCAGGCCAGCCAAGAGGATGAATAATAGGTTCTGGTGCGATTTCATTCGATTGACTCCTCATAATGAGACTGCGTACCAAGTACTGAGTACCAAGTACTTTCAGTTTTCTGAACAATCTGCAAGCCCCTAATTCCTAGCTCCTAGCCCTTCTCAAAACTCCGCACTCCCCGGCGTTCGGGGAAACGGAATCACGTCGCGGATATTCGCCATGCCGGTGATGAACTGCACCGCCCGCTCCAGACCCAGGCCAAAGCCGGCGTGCGGCACGGTGCCGTAGCGCCGCAGGTCACAGTACCACCAGTAATCCTCAGGCCGCAGATGCTGCTCGGCCATCCGCCCGGTGAGCACGTCGAGCCGCTCTTCGCGCTGGCTGCCGCCGATGATCTCGCCGACCTTGGGCACGAGCACATCCATGGCCCGCACCGTCCGGCCGTCGTCGTTCACCCGCATATAGAACGGCTTGAGCGTCCGCGGATAGTCGTAGAGGATCACCGGCCCCTGGAAGTGCTTCTCGGTGAGGTAGCGCTCGTGTTCGGACTGGAGATCAACGCCCCACTTCACCGGAAACTCGAACGTCTCGCCGCACCGCTCGAGGATTTCGACCGCCTCGGTGTAGGGCACGCGGCGGAAGTCGCTGGCCACGATTTTCTGAAGCGTTTCGATCGTCGTCTTGTCGTAGTGCTCGTTGAAGAACGCCATATCCTCGGGGCATTGATCGAGGGCGTCCTTGAAGATCCGCTTCAAAAAACGCTCGGCGAGGTCCATGTTGTCGCCAAGATCGTTGAACGCGACTTCGGGTTCGACCATCCAGAACTCAGACAGGTGCCGCGAGGTGTTGCTGTTTTCGGCCCGGAAGGTCGGCCCGAACGTATAAATCCTGCCGAGTGAGCAGGCGAAAATCTCCCCTTCGAGCTGGCCGCTGACGGTCAGATACGTCGGCTTGCCGAAGAAGTCGAGCTCGTTTTTGATCGGCGAGCCATCGCGGGGGAGCTTGTCCAGCTCAAGCGTTGTCACGCGGAACATCGCCCCTGCCCCTTCGCAATCGCTGGCGGTGATGATCGGCGTGTGGATGTAAAGGAAGCCGTCCTCCTGAAAGAAGTTGTGGATGCTGCGGCTGACGCAGTTGCGAACGCGCGTGACCGCGCCAAACGTGTTGGTCCGCGGCCGCAAATGGGCCCATTCGCGGAGCTTTTCGAGCGAATGCTGCTTCTTCTGGAGCGGATAGCTCTCGGGATCGGCGCCGCCCAGCACGGTCACCTTGCGGGCCGCGACCTCCGTGGCCTGCCCTTTGCCGCCGGAGGCTTTGACCTCTCCTTCAACCGCCACGCTGCACCCGGCAACCAGGTGTTTCACCTCGCTTTCGTAGTTCGGCAAGTTGCCGTCGGCAATCACTTGCAAACTGGCCAGCGACGAGCCGTCGTTGACTTCCAGAAAGCTGAAGCCCCCCTTGCTATCGCGGCGCGTGCGAATCCAACCGCGAACCGTGACGGTCTTGCCGATTGCCGCCGCCTGCCGGGCATCCTTTACCGAGATCTTCTCCATCGCCGCTTCCTTTGCTCGTCGCCGGAATGCTGCTCGTTCAATCGAATCACAGCGTCATTCTGGCGCGTCGCCGGGCGGCTGAAAAGTAAGGCGAGCCCCCGTGCATGCGGAGGCTCGCCAGACGACGACTTCAATTAAACCTGGCTATTGTTGCCGACGCCGCCCCCCAAAGCCAATTTGCGAGACATCAAACGGCTTGCCCTTGAGCGCCGTAAATTTCTCCTTCTGGCCGGCGTCGAGCACATCGGTCGCCTTGGCCAGCGTCTGCTCGTTCATCTCGCGCAGCTTGGCGAAGGCCTCCTGATTGCCGCCGCGAAGGAGCTCGCTGCGGGCCTTGTCGGCCTCGGCACGAATTTCGGCAATCTTCTTCTGTTGATCTTCCGACAGGCCCAGCTCCTTGATCACGGCCGCATCGACGAGCGACGCGGTTCCGTTGGCCTGAATCCTGATTTCGCCCAGCCGCTTGAGCTGGTCGGCCGTCAAAAGCTCCTTGAGCTTCGGCTCCAACGAATCGTTGACCTTCTTCTGAGCGGCTTCGTACTTGGCAGTCAGCTCGCGGACCTTGGCATTGCGCTCCGCCTCAGGCAGGTCGCGCAGCGCCCCGAAATCGATTCCCGAATCCGACAGTTCTTTCTGAATCGCATCGCGGTACTCCTCCGACAGGGCGTTGACCTTGGCGGCGTCGGTCAGGCCCAGGTCTTTCTGGACTGCCTCGTTACCCGCCAGGCTGACCAGGCTCTGCGACCGGCCAAACAGGCCCCGGCCGCGTCCCTGCTGAGCGAGGACGGGCGAGGCCACGAGCATCACCGCAACCAGCGACAAACCCAATGCCCAAAACAGTTTACGACACATTGCTGCACCCCTCGCTTGGACTTGTGAAGAGAAGACTGGCGGCTGGTGGCGTGGGACCGTGATCGCAGTCGATCGCCTCAGAGCGAACCCCCAGCGCCTCATGCCGCACATGATTGGACGATTCAACCGCGACGGCGGCGGGAGGTTTCGCGAGCCCCTTACAAATTACGGCTCGAGGACGCTGCGGGCCTTGAGCTCAACCTGGGTGGAGTGGCGCTTGCCGTCCCGCTCGTATTCGATCTTCAGTTTGTCGCCCACTTTGTGGCCATAGACCGAAATCGTCAGCTCGGCGAAATCGCGGATGGGCACGTCATCGATCGCGACAA
>JAKEHX010000060.1 GCA_022614795.1 Planctomycetaceae bacterium
GATCGCCTTGCGGGCAATTTCCAGGTCCGAACCGGTTTCGTGCATATAGAGGCGAATCGCGTGGACCTTGTCGCCGTGCGCCTTCGACAGGCAGTCGCGGGCCGTTGAGCAGGGATCGATCCGCTGACTGGTCAGCCCCAGCAGCCCCTTGCTGATCACCCAGGTATCGCGAGGCCGCTTCGTCAAGCGAATGACCTTGTCGTTGGGGTACGCCTCGCGGACGACCGTGTTGGCGGCACTGTCATCGGCAGCCCAGGTGATGATGATGTGCTCGTTCGTTTCAACCTCAAATAGTGGCATGGGAAAGCTCCTTCCCTCGCAAAAAAAGAATTCCGATTAGCCAGAAGCAATCCAGCGGAAACGGCACCGGCGCTCGCTCATCAATTCTATCACATCGGAAAAGTCGTCAGCCCTCAGCCGTCCGATTACGGCCGGGCAAATCCCTTCGTTCGCCCGCCAGCATGGCCCAACCGTTAAGATTTGACAAGTGGATTTGGCGGGCCTCTTTCCCTGGCTCCCGGCCTTGGGTTGCTGGCTCCTGGCCCTTGGTTACTGGCCGCTGGTTCCTGGCTACTGTCCCCTGTCTCCTGTCCCACTTCCCTTCATCTGGCCATGTTCCAATACAACCTGAGAACGCTGCTGCTGGTCATGCTGGCCGCTTGCCTGCTGACCTGGCTCTTCTTTGTCCTTCCGGGCGAAGTCGGCGTCGCCGTGCTGATGTGCCTATTCGCGGTGGTTCCCAGTGCGGTCATCGCCGGAATTCTTTATTTCCGCGGCATTCCTCAGGCCTTCGCCATCGGCTGCGTGCCACCCTTAATGATCTTTACTTGCCTCCTGGTATTTGACGGTCCTCCCTGGCGCTTTGGACCGAGCGCCTCCTTCGAAGTCAAGTTCATGATTCTCGTCTGCCTGCTGGTTGTCGCCGGCGGCGGCGCGGCTTCGGCCAGCGTTCGGTGGCTCGCCGCCTGGTCGCGGCAGCCGCAGCTCGAGACCAAGTCGTTTCCTGGCCTACCACTGGACCTGGGACAGCCCGCATCAACTGCCCACGGTTCCGCCGCTGTCTCGTCCACACCTGAACGCTGAATCTCCAGTCTCCTGGCTCCTGGCCCCTGGCTCCTGTTCCTCGCATGGCCATCGACACGCCCGCCAAAATCGCCATCCTCGGAGCCGGCCCCGTCGGCCTGGAGGCCGCCCTCTACGCCCGTTTTCTCGGCTTCGAGGTCGCGATATTCGAGGCGGGTGAAATCGCCGACAGTGTCCGCCGCTGGGGACACATCCGGATGTTCACGCCGTTTGGCATGAACCGCTCGCCGCTCGGTCTGGCCGCGATCCAAGCGCAGGACGATTCGTATCGCCCGCCAGCCGACGACGAGCTGCTCACCGGACGCCAATGGGTCGAGCGCTACCTCCTGCCGCTATCGCAGACCGATCTGCTGGCCGACCACATTCGCACGCACGCCCAAGTTGTGGCAATTGGCAAGGAAGAGCTGCTCAAAGGGGATCTGCCGGGCCACACCGACCGCGGCGATTGGCCGTTTCGCCTGCTCGTGCGCAGCGCCGAAGGCCAGCAGCGCATCGAACTGGCTGATGCCGTGATCGACTGCTCGGGCGTATTCACCCAGACCAATTACGTCGGCCACGGCGGAATTCCGGCGATCGGTGAACTTGCTGCATCCGATTTGATTGACAAGCGACTGCCCGACATTTCGGGCAAGGACCGCGACCACTACGCCGGCAAACACACGCTGCTGGTGGGCGGCGGCTATTCGGCCGCGACCAATGCCGTCGCCCTGGCCCGACTTGCTCGCGAAGCGCCCGGCACCCGCGTCACCTGGATCACCCGCCGTGAAGGCCGAGCCGCTGCGGGAGGGCCGATCGAAGTGATCGAGAGCGACCGCCTGCCCGAGCGAGCCGAGTTGGCCCGCGCGGCCAACAGCCTGACCACTGATCCGTCATCAGCCGTTACTCATTGGCCCGCTACGCTCGTCGAAAGAATCGACGGCAAAGTGCTCTCCGCGACCGACCACCAGTTCACCGTCGAGCTTTCCGGCCGCCACGCCGGCACCCACCAATTCGACCGCATCCTCGCCAACACAGGCTTTCAGCCGGACCGCTGGGTCATCGAGGAGCTGCAAATCCACCGCTGCTATGCCACCGACGGGCCAATGAAGCTGGCCGCTGCTCTGCTCGGCCAACAAAGCGCCGACTGCCTCGACCAGACCACTTGTGGACCCAATTCACTAGTCAATTCCGAACCCTACTACTACATCCTCGGCGCGAAAAGCTACGGCCGGAAATCGAACTTCCTCCTCTCCGTCGGCCTCGACCAGATCCGCGAGGTCTTCACGATCATCGGCGACCGCGAAGCGCTCGACCTGTATGCCAACGTCAAGCTGCCACGCTGACGGGGTCGGGAGTCTTTGGCGAAAAGCGATTATCCATGATTGACAACGCCCGCTCGCCAAAGACTCCCGACCCCCTTGACGTCCGATCAGCTCCAGAGCCGAGCGATCGCGCTTGACCACCACCTCATGAGGAAATACTCGAACGAAGCCGCTGTCGCAACGGAGTCCAACAAGATCGTCGCGATCGCCAGGTAATGCAGCCAATCGCGCCGCACGTGCCATGCGGCATCGATGATTGCCGCCACAACGAACGACGCCTCGAAAGCGAATTGCAAATTGCCCCACATTGCCACCAGATGTTGGCTATACCAGCCCGGCGCCGACCAAAGATGCTGGCTTACCTTTGCGCCCGACAAAACGGCGATACATGACAGACTCGCGCACAATACGGCCATACAGGCCTGCCACCGCCGCGGTTTCACGGACACGATCGCCCGTGTGCATACCATTACACCCATCAGGAACATCGCTGCGTTGATGGCGTTGTGCGCTGCGTTAAACTCTCGAATGTATCTATTAGCGCCCCAGCGAAAGTACACGAGTGTGGCCACGGGGTCCGACACCAGACCATAAAGAGCCATTGGTCCCACAATCAGAAAGAACCAGTGGCCGGGCGCCATGGTAAACCGCTGCCCCCGGACCCATCCGCGCACCAGTACGATCAACCCAAACAACTTGATTCCCCCGGCTACGGTATCGGTCACGGTACCTGCGATTGACTGCCATTTGCGTCCGCCCACAAATTGGTCGGTGGCCATCTGCATCGTCTCTTGCAGATGCGGCACCATGCAAGCGAGCGAGAAACTGACCGTGAGCGTGAGCAGAAAAAAGTGGTTGATCGACAGGCGCGGGAAGCTTGGAGCCTCATTAAGGTGGCCCAGGTTTGGAGTATCTGGCTGACCCACGAGCGAAAACTCCGATCGGCAGCGTGCGAACATGAATCAGCATAGTCCAACCGATCAGCGCCCGTGGATCGCCATCCCCCACCTCGACCACCTCTGGTTTCAGGTTGCCGGCACGCTCTGCAACCTCACCTGCGCGCACTGCTTCATCAGTTGCAGCCCCAAGAACGACTCGTTCGGATTTCTCTCGCTGTCCGACGTGCAGCGCCGCCTCGAAGAGTCGGTGCCGCTGGGCGTCAAGGAGTATTACTTCACCGGCGGAGAGCCCTTTCTTAACCCGGAGTTGACCGCCATCCTGATCGAGACGCTTCGCTACGGGCCGGCCACCGTGCTGACCAACGGCACCGTGCTCAAGGACGAGTGGCTCACAGACCTGCGGGCCGCCGAGGACGCCAGCATCTATTCGCTCGAATTCCGCGTCTCTATCGACGGCTGCTCGCCCGAAATGAACGACCCGGTCCGTGGCGCGGGGACGTTTGCCCGGGCCATGAAAGGCGTCGCCAAACTCGTCCAGTACGGCTTTCTGCCGATCATCACGGCCGCCCGCGTGTGGCCGATCGAACAGGACCGCGCTATTGTTGACCGCTTCCTCGAAGTGCTTCGCGATGCCGGCTACGCCCGCCCGCGCCTGAAAATTCTTCCTACGCTGCACTTGGGGGCCGAAGAAACCCGCACGCACGGCTACTTGCCCAGCGAGCGCGTGACCTCCGACATGCTCGATGGCTACGACCAGTCGCAACTTGTCTGTCACCACAGCCGGGTCGTGACCGATCGGGGCGTTCACGTCTGCCCGATCCTGATCGAATCGCACGGCTCGGTGCTTGGCCAGACGTTGTCCGAGTCGCTGGTTCCATTTGCGATCGAGCACGGCGCTTGCACGACCTGCTACGAGTACGGAGCGATCTGCTCCAATGCCTCCTCGCAGCCGCTCGGCCAGGAGGCCCTGGGATGATGCGCATAGCGCTGCTCGGCGGCCTCTACAGCAACTACCTCGCCCTCGAAGCGGCCCTCGTCGATGCCCGCCGCCGCGGATGCGAGGCGATTTACTGCCTGGGGGACCTCGGCGCTTTCGGGCCGCATCCCGACCGCGCTTTTCCACTACTGCACGAGCATGGCGTCGCCTGCGTCCGCGGCAATTACGACGATTCGATCGGCCGCGAGCTGGCCGATTGCCAGTGCGGCTACACTGACCCGCGCGACAACCACTTCGCCCAGCTTAGTTACGACTACACGCTGGCCAACACCTCGCCCGCCAACCGCGCCTGGCTGCGATCATTGCCGGGAGAAATCCGTTTTGACCTCGGCTCTTACCGCGTGCTCCTCTGCCACGGCAGCCCGCGGCGAACCAACGAATTCCTGTGGGAATCAACGACTTCCACGCATTTCCTCGAGCACCTGGCCGACGAACACGAGGCCGACGTGATCTGCGGCACGCACACCGGCATTAAGTGGCGGCGCGACCTGGCCGGCGGGCGCATGTTCGTCAACGTCGGCGTTTTGGGACGCCCGGAGAACGACGGCCGGACGAACGTCTGGTATACGCTGCTGACGCATCGTAGGCATCACGCTCCGCGTGATGGAATCCTCGAAAAGTCGCTCGCCTTGTGCGATCCCCCTCACGCGAAACGTGAGGACTACGGTGAGATCGTGGTCGAGTTCATCCCCATCGAATACGACCATCAGCGTCTGGCAGCCGAAATGCGGGCCCAGCGCCTGCCCGAGGAGTTCATTGAGACGATCATCGCGGGCTGGTGGACGACGTGCCTGGAAATCCTCCCCGCCAAAGAGCGCCGGCGAGGACGATGGTAGGTCCCACGCTCGCGTTACCTGAGCGGCGACTCTTAGCCACGGCATCCCCGCGCTCGCGGGGCCAAGTGGACGCGTCCGCCAAGTTTGACGACGGCTGGCCCGTGTATGACAATCTCGTCCGGTGCCATTTCCCATGCTGGGAGAAGCCGTATGTCACGCCCACTCGCTTGTTACGTCGCCATGGCCGCAATCGGTGCGGTCGCGACCGCCATCGCCCATGCCGACGACGCCGAAATCCGCCCCTATAAGATCCACATCGAGCAGGCGGTCCTCGACGACCTGAATGGCCGCCTGGCCAAGACCCGCTGGCCCGACGAGATCGACGCCGCCGGCTGGGACTACGGTGTGCCGCTCGCTTACCAGCGCGAGCTGGTCGAATATTGGCGGACGAAATACGACTGGCGCAAGCACGAAGCCGAGCTGAACCGCCTCCCAGGATTCGTTACCAAAATCGATGGCGTGGACCTGCATTTTCTGCACATCCGCTCCAAGCACGAAAGCGCTCTGCCGCTGGTGCTGGTTCATGGCTGGCCGGGGAGCATCTGGGAATTCCACAAGGTCGTCGGCCCGCTCACCGATCCAGAGGCTCACGGCGGCAAGGCGGAGGATGCCTTTCACGTGGTGATTCCGTCGCTGCCCGGGTTTGGTTTCTCGGGTAAGCCCAAGGAGCGCGGTTGGAGCAGTCAGCGGATGGCCGAGTCGATTGCCAAGCTGATGGCCCGCCTTGGCTACGCGCGCTACGGGGCGCAAGGGGGCGATTGGGGCGGGGGAATCGTCCGCTGGCTGGCTTCGGGCGACGGGGCGCATTGTATCGGCAGCCACAGCAACTTCCCAGGCGCGAGCCGGCCGATGGACGACCCGATGCGGGGCGTGACCGAAGCCGAGCTGGCACGCATTGACCAGCGGTCGCGCGAGCTGAACGACCACCGGGCCTACGGCGCCATTCAAGGCACACGGCCGCAAACGCTCGGTTATGGGCTGAACGATTCGCCGGCTGGCCTGGCTGCGTGGGTGGTCGATAAGTTCTGGGCCTGGAGCGACCACGGCGGCGACCTGGAAAAGAGTTTCACGAAGGACGAGCTGCTCACCAACGTCATGATCTACTGGGTGACCGAATCGATGCCCAGCTCGACGCGGATTTACTTCGAGTCGCAGCACAACCAGCCCCGGCCGCCGTCGATGACCCCCTTCACCACCAGCGGCCCGCCAGCGCCCATCGGCTACGCGCTGTTTCCCAAGGAAATCAACGTGCCGCCGCGGGCCTGGGTCGAGCGGCAGTCCGGCGGCAAACTCTTCCACTGGACCGAGATGCCGCGCGGCGGCCATTTCGCCGCGCTCGAGCAGCCGCAACTGCTCGTCGATGACGTGCGGGCGTTCTTCCGGAAAGTTCAAAGCCTGAAATCGGAATAGGAGCTGCCATGGTTGCGAATTCGTTGCGTGTGAGTACAGCGGCTTTGGTGCTGGTCCTGGCGTTGACACCGCCGGCTCTGTGCCAGCAAGCCAAGGCACCCTTCCCGTACGTTTGGGCCAAGGCCTTTCACATTCCCCCGGAAACGACGACCGAAGAGTCGGGCTATTTTTCGTTGTGCGAGGGCCGCAACGGCAAAATCTACATCGGCACCGCCGCGTACGGTCGGAATTCGTACCTGGTCGAATTCGATCCCTCCACCGAGAAAATGCGGATCGCTCTGGACACGCACAAGCTCGTCGGCCTGCCGCTTGAGCCGACGGGTTACGCGGCCCAGTCGAAGCTGCACACGCGGAATTTCGTGGGCCCATCGGGCAAGATCTACGTCGGGTCGAAGCAGGGCTATCCGACGGCGGCCGAGCGGGAGGCGCTTGCCCGCGGCGAGAAGATCCCGGTCTATCGCGGCGGATATGTGCTGGTTTATGACCCAGCTACCGATACGGCTGAGAATCTAGGAATGCCGCTGCCAATTGATGACGCGCAGCTTGCCGCCGGGAAGAAGGAAGGCCAAGGCGTAATCGATGTCACGGCCGATGAATCGCGGGGACTCATTTACGTCATTACCTGCGAAGAGCAGCACTGGATGCTTTACGACACGAAGACCAGGAAATACCGCGACTTGGGCCCGATTCTGCGCGATCAGCCCAACACGCTGGTCGATGCCCAAGGGCGCGGGACCGCGATCACATCCGACTACCGTATCGCCCGCTATGACCCAGCCGCCGACAAGGTGAGCGTCGATCCGCTGCTCGTGGAAGGCAAGCCCTTCAGCGAATACCTGGGCGCCAACCGCGTGCATCCCGACTGGCGGATCGCGCCCGACGGCAAGACCGCCTATTTGCAGTTGCTCGACGATCTGCGGATGTTCCGCGTCGATCTGTCGGGCGCGGCCGGCCAGCCGGTGGTCGCCGTCAACCTGGGCAACCGCATTCAAGGGGAGCATCCCGATTCGCGCGGCTCGATCAGCATCGGACCGGAAGGCCGCGTCTATTCGGCCGTCCGCATCGACAACAAGACGGGCTTCGGCGACGGCTACGTCCATCATCTCGTCCGGCATGATCCGGCGAGCGGTGCCATGGACGACCTGGGGGTCTTCGCCGTCAAGAACCCGGATTTCTTCAACTTTGCTGCCGGACGCGCCAAGAATCCCGACGGATCGGAGCGGCCGATCCACGGCTATCACACGTTGCCCGATGGCACGCTCACGCCGCTGCATGTGATCATGGCGCTGATCGTCGCCAAGGATGGCATAATTTACGCCACGACTATCTATCCCTACACGCTGCTCAAGATCGAAACGGTCAAGGCGGTGAAGTAGGATTGGTGAAAACCCACGAAGGAAATCAATGATGCGCGCCACACGCCGATTCGCATGCCTCTTGGCCTCGTCGCTGCTTGTCGGACTGCTGCTGGTGGGCGCTAGGGCCTTGCCGGGCGCCGAGACAGCCCGGCCCAACTTCGTATTTATCCTCGCCGATGATCTCGGCTGGACGGACCTCGGCTGCCAGGGGGCGAAGTATTACGAGACCCCAAACATTGATCGGCTCGCGGCCGCAGGCATGCGGTTCACCGACGGCTATACCTGCGGGCCGAACTGCCAGCCGACGCGGGCAGCCCTGATGAGCGGCCAATATGCCCCGCGCACCGGCGTCTACACGGTGGGCTCGCCGTCCCGCTTCGACACGAATTCGCGGCCGCTGGTGCCGGTCGAGAACGCCGAGGGACTGGCTACCGAGACGGTGACTATCGCCGAGGCCCTCAAACAGGCCGGTTATACGACCGGCATGTTCGGCAAGTGGCACCTGGGCAACGGCCGCGGCCAGCATCCGCGCGACCAGGGCTTCGACGAGGCGATCGTCAGCATGGGGCGGCATTTCAATTTCGAGACCAATCCCAAGGTCGAGGTTCCCGACGGGGCGTACCTGGCCGATTTTCTGACCGACAAAGCCGTCGATTTCCTCGAGCGGCACAAGGCCGAGCCGTTCTTTCTCTATCTTCCGCACTTTGGCGTCCATTCGCCGCACGAGGCCAAGCCGGAACTCATCGCCCGCTTCAAGGACAAACCCGCGGCGGGCGGCCATCGCGACCCGACCTATGCCGCGATGATCGCCAGCGTCGATGAGAGCGTCGGCCGTGTGCTGGCGAAGCTCGAAGCACTGAAGCTCACGGAGAACACTCTGGTGATCTTCTCGTCCGATAACGGCGGCGTCGGCGGCTATCAGGCCGCGGGAATTCCCAAAGCGGGCGGCATCACCGACAATGCTCCCCTGCGCGGCGGCAAGGGAATGCTCTACGAGGGTGGCGTCCGTTGTGCTTATATCTTCGCCTGGAAGGGCCGCATCCAGCCGGCCGCCGTTTGCCATGAACCGATCCTGAGCGTCGATCTATATCCGACGCTGCTGGAGCTGGCCGGAGCGAAGGCGCCGGCCGATCATCCCCTCGACGGGACGAGCTATGTCGGGCTGCTCAAGTCGGACGGCTCCGCAAAGCTTGCCCGCGAGGCGATCTATTGGCATTTTCCCGGCTACCTCGGCGCCGGAGCCGACGGCTGGCGGACAACGCCCGCTGGGGCAATCCGCGCCGGCGACTACAAGCTGCTCGAGTTCTTCGAAGACGGCCGTCTGGAGCTTTACAATCTGAAGGACGACGTCGGCCAGAAGCACGACCTGGCCAAATCACAGCCCCAGAAGACGAAGGAACTGCATGACAAGCTGGCGGCGTGGCGGACGTCGATCGACGCCCCCATGCCAACCAAGCGCGAGCCGGGACAGGCGAGCCCTGTGAAAAACAAGGCGAAGAATAAGGCGAAGAAGGGGGCCAAGAAGAAAGCGAAGGCGGTGGAGTGAGTGCGTGGTGAGTGGTGGAGAACAGACGATGAGAGTCACGTTGGTTTTCGTGCTTGGCTTGCTCGCAGGCGCGACCGCGGCTTTCGGCCAATCACGGCCGCCGAATGTCGTGCTGATTGTGGCTGATGACCTGGGCTATGCCGATCTGGGCGTTCACGGCGGCAAGGAGGTCGGCACGCCGAATATCGATTCGCTGGCCGCCACGGGAATGCGCTTCACGAGCGCATATTCCAGCGGCTGCGTGTGCAGTCCCGGCCGTGTCGGCATCCTGACAGGCCGGTACCAGAACCGCACCGGGCACGACTCCAACCCCCGCCAGCGATTTGGTCTGGACCTTGCGGAGGTGACGCTGGCCCAGCGGCTGAAGAGTGCGGGCTACAAAACCGGCATCGTCGGCAAGTGGCACCTGGGAGACGCCAAAGAGCAACATCCGCTTTCCCGCGGATTCGATGAATTCTATGGAATCCTCGAGCACGGCATCGGTCCCGGCGAACGGGGCGGCAAGGAAATCGTCGTTCACCGCGGCTGGGAGGCAACCGAAACGCCAGCCGACCATACGACAGCGTTCGGCCGCGAGGCGGTCCAATTCATCGAGCGGCACAAGGACGGGCCGTTCTTTCTGTATGTTCCGTTTACGGCAGTCCATGCGCCGCACGTAGCGCCGGCTGAGCATTTGCAGAAGCTGTCGCACATCGCCGATCCGCGGCGAAGGCGCTATCTGGCGATGCTTGCCACGCTGGACGCGATGGTCGGTCAGATTACTGCCAAACTCCACGAGCTGAAGCTAGAGGAAAATACGATCGTGGCCTTCATGTCCGACAACGGCGGTCCAGATGGAGCGCCCAACAACGGCCAGTTGCGCGGCGGCAAATGGACGCTGTGGGAAGGGGGCATTCGTTCGCCGCTGCTAGTCGCTTGGAAAGGGCGCATTTCCCCTGGGTGCGTCAGCGACGAACCAGTGATTCACATCGACCTCGCTGCGACCGCGCTCGCTGCCGCCCGTATCGAGCCCGCAGCCGAGTGGAAGCTGGACGGCGTCAGTCTGCTGCCGCTCTTGGAAGGGAAGGCTTCGCGCCTCGATCGCGAGGCGCTCTTTTGGCGGTTCGGACCGCAATTCGCCGTCCGCCAGGGGCACTGGAAGCTCGTCAAGCCGAGTCTCGCCGACGAGCCGATGCTGTTTGACCTGGCCGCCGATCCGGGCGAGTCAAAAAATCTGGCCACCGAGCAACCGGAGCGGGTGAAATCGCTGACGAACTTGTGGCAAGCGTGGAACGCCGGCAACATCGCGCCCCGCTGGGACGACGAGCGCGCTAATGGCGAGGAGGCACGCAAGGCGAGGAAGAAGGCGAAAAAGGCGGGGAAGAACTGATTGCAGATTGCGGATTGCGGATTGCAGATTGCGGATTGAGGGGGATGTGACAAGGGATTTTGCCATGAATCAACGGGGCGATGGGAAGTTTCTTTGTGCACTTTGCGCCCTTCTGTTCCCGTTCGTCGCACCGACCGCGGCAAGTGCCGCGGATCCTCGCCCCCCGAACATCGTCTTCATCCTGGCGGATGATCTGGGCTACGGCGACCTCGGCTGTTACGGCCAGAAGCGGATTGAAACGCCGCACATCGACCGGCTGGCGAAGGAGGGAATGCGATTTACCGATTTCTACGCCGGCTGCACGGTCTGTGCCCCGTCGCGGTGCGTCTTGATGACCGGCTATCACATGGGGCATTGCTGGGTCCGCGGCAACGCCGGCCAGCAGAATCGCCAGATTCAGTGCCTGCGCGACGAGGACGTGACGATCGCCGAGGTGCTGCGCAAGGGGGGGTATGCCACCGCGCTGTGCGGCAAATGGGGGCTGGGCGAAGAAGGAACCGCCGCGGTGCCGACGAAGCAAGGCTTCGACCATTTTTTTGGTTTTCTGAACCAGCATCATGCCCACAACTATTATCCGGCGTACTTCTTCCGCGGCGAGGAGCGCGTGCCGCTAAAGAACGTGGTGCCCGGGAAAGGTGAATTTGGCGTCGGTGTGGCGAGCGAGAAGGTCGAGTACAGCGCCGATTTGATCACCGCTGAGGCCCTCGCCTGGATCGACGAAGTGAAGGGCCGGCCGTTCTTCCTCTATTACGCGGTCACGCTCCCGCACGCGAACAATGAAGGGGGCCGCGAAGGAATGGAGGTGCCTGACCTGGGCCAATATGCCCGCACCGACTGGCCCGCGCCGCAGAAGGCCCACGCAGCGATGATCTCGCGGCTGGATGCGGATGTCGGCCGGCTGATGGAGAAGCTCAAGCAGCTTGGGCTCGACGAGCACACGCTGGTCTTTTTCTCTTCGGACAACGGGCCGCATGCCGAAGGGGGGAACGATCCGAGTTTCAACCACTCCAGTGGCCCCTTGCGCGGGACCAAGCGCGACCTGACGGAGGGCGGAATCCGCGTGCCGTTCATTGCCCGCTGGCCTGGAAAGATCGCCGGCGGAACAACGAGCAATCAGGTCGGCAGCTTTGCCGACATCATGCCGACGCTGGCTGAGTTAAGCACAACGACGGGTGAGCTGCCGAAGAACCTCGACGGGCTGTCCATCGTGCCAACGCTCCTGGGTCGCCCGGCCGAGCAGAAGCAGCACAACTACCTTTACTGGGCCTTTTATGAGCGGGGCGGTGCTCAGGCCGTTCGCCAAGGCAAGTGGAAAGCGGTCCAGCAGCCGCTGGATTCGCCGGTGCGCCTCTATGATCTGTCGGCCGATTTGCACGAGGATCGCAACCTGGCCGCTGAGCATCCCGAGATCGTGAGCCGCTTGACCGCGGCGATGCGCGAGGCCTATGTTGCCTCGGAAAACTGGAAGTTCTCGGGACAAGTGTCGCCAGCCGCGAACAAGAAGAAGGTGAAGGGCAACTGACGATGCAGCGCTATTCGCACTCGGGAATCGTTCCCGTTGGCGGTGCAATCAACACCGTGCTGGCGGGCCTGGCTGCGGCAGTGCTGGGCGGCGTCGTGTATGCCTTTCTGGCGTACTGGCTCAGTTGGGGGCCGGTACGCCTGCTGTTGATGCTGGTCTATTCTTTCGCCGTGGGATTCGCGATCGCCGCGGTCGCCAACCGGGGAAAGATTCGCAGCCCGCTCTTCAACACGGCGATTGCCCTGGTGTGCGTGGCGCTGGGGATGTGGGTCTATTGGGGGAGCTACGACGTGGCCCGCAACGGAATCGCCGTCGCCCCGTCCGCTTGGACCCCCGCGGGCCTGGTGCGCAGTGGCGCGGACCTGTTCGAAAAAGGCTCGTTCACCATGAAACGCAAGCAGAAAGCCGATGGCTGGCTGCTCGTTTTCTTCTGGATCGCCGAGGGGATCTGCGTCACGGGCATCGTCATCGCCATCGCCCGGATCGACGCCGAGCGGCCGTTCTGCGAAACCTGCCAGGAGTGGACAAAATCAGAGGAGGGCCTGCTGCGTCTGGCCTCTGACGGCAACGAACCTGTCTGGCAGGAAGTCCTGGCGGGCGATCTGACCGCCCTGGCCGTTTTTGAACGCGCTTTCACCGATACGTCTCCTCAAGTTCGGCTGGACCTGGCTCGCTGCCCGAAATGTGAGCACAGCAATTTCGTCTCACTGACCGCGATCACGATTACGACCGACAAGAAGGGCAAGACGAAGACCAGGCAGCGGTCGCTCATCACCAACGGCGCGATCACCGATCCGGAAGCGGTGTTCCTGGCGGAGTTCAGCAAGCAGATTAAGGGTGGCAATGAAGACGACATCGACGACGAAGGCGAGGACGAGAACGAAGTTGAGGACGAGGGGAACGATGCGCGGGCGACGTGAACTTCTCTGGAGAACATGCATGTTGCTGCGAAGCGGTCGGGCACTTTTATTCTGGGTCGCCTTGGCGGCCGCAGGATTGCCGCTCGTTTGTGACGCGACAAGCGCCGCGGACCGGCCCAATTTTCTCGTCATCTTGTGCGACGACTTGGGCTACGGCGACCTGGCCTGCTATGGCCATCCCGCGATCAAGACGCCACACCTCGACAAGCTTGCGGGCGAGGGAATTCGCTTTACCGATTGCTATGCCGCGGCGCCGGTGTGCAGCTCGTCGCGGGCCGGCTTGATGACGGGCCGCACCCCCTGCCGCCTGGGCGTTTATGACTGGATTTCCGCCGGCCATCCGATGCATCTGCGGCGGGAAGAAACGACGATCGCGTCGCTGCTCAAGGGTGCCGGATATGCGACCTGCCACGTTGGCAAGTGGCATCTGAACGGCAAGTTCAATTCGCCCGAGCAGCCGCAACCTGGTGACCACGGCTTTGAGCACTGGATGAGCACGCAGAACAACGCGGCCCCAACGCACGAGAACCCGACGAATTTCGTCCGCAACGGTGATCGGATCGGCAAACAGGAGGGCTTTTCGTGCGAAGTGGTCGTGCGGGAGGCCGTCCGCTGGCTGACAGAGGTGCGCGACAAGAGCAAGCCGTTCTTTCAGTTTGTTTGCTTCCACGAGCCGCACGAGCAGATCGCTTCGCCGGCCGATCTCGTGGCCCAGTACCCCGCTGCGACGAAGGAAGGTCAGGCGCTGTACTATGCCAACGTCACCAACATGGACCGCGCGGTCGGTCGGCTGCTGGCGGCGCTGGACGAGCTGAAGCTGCGGGAGAATACACTCGTCTTTTTTTCGTCCGACAACGGCCCCGAGACGCTCAGCCGCTATCCTACCGGCTGGCGGTCGCACGGCTCGGCCGGACCGCTGCGGGGGATGAAGCTGCACCTGTATGAGGGCGGCATTCGCGTGGCCGGACTCTTGCGCTATCCACCGCACGTGAAGCCGGGGCAAACGGTCCACGAGCCAGTGTGCAGCCTCGACCTGGTGCCGACATTTTGCGAAATGGCCGGCGTGCCGCTGCCCAAGGGGCGCGAGCTGGATGGGACGAGCATCACGCCCCTTTTGAGCGGCGCCGCGCTGGACCGCAAAACGCCGCTCTTCTGGCACTACTTCCGTTCGATCGGCCAGCCGAAGGCGGCGATGCGCGTGGGGGACTGGATGGTGCTGGGCCACTGGGACGGGCCGCAGCTTGGTCCCGGCGCCAGCGTGCATCAGGGAGACTGCGAGGCGATCAAAGCGGCCAAACTCGTCAAGTTCGAGCTTTACAACTTGAAGGACGATCTGGGACAAACGACCGATCTGGCCGAGAAAGAGCCGACGCGGCTGAAGGAGCTTTCGGCAATGCTCGTGAAGAAGTACACCCAGGTGCGCGACGAAGGGCCAGTGTGGGACGTGCCGCCGGACCAGCCGAAAGGGAAGAAACAGAAAACGGAGTGAGGGCGGCGAGAAGGAGAGACGGAGGGACGGAGTGAAAAGTCGCTAACTTTCAATTCAAGAAGTCGCTCATGATGCGTTGATGCCTCGATGGATACCTGAGCCTGCCTAGGGAATGATCCGGTCCACGAGGTTTTTCAGGGCGGCCTTGGCCGCATCCAGGTTCTTCCCTTCCACAGCGTCCTTCAGCTTCCCCTCGTATTCCAAGTCTGAAAGCAGTTTCGCCCGAAGGTCGGCCCTGGCCTGATCGGTAAGGTTCAGTCTGGAAACGACGTCTCTGATTTTTGCGAGGTCGCTGCGGAATGCCGTCGTTTCATCAATCTCGCCGCGAAGCTCCCGCAGATCTTGCTGGATCGCGACCAGCGACTCCCCTGCGCGCTGCAAAGTCGAGTTGGCGTTCTCGACTCGCTGGGCGAGAGCGCCTACATCTCCCCGAAGGACCGCAAGGTCCTGCCGCAGCGCGGAAAGATCGACTCCTGTCTCGACCGAGGGCCTGCCGTCCGTCGGCGGTAGCAAGC
>JAKEHX010000576.1 GCA_022614795.1 Planctomycetaceae bacterium
ACCTCGGCGGCGCCGCCGAGTTTTGCGGCACACATCGCAAAGCCGCCCGTGTAGCAGAACATGTCGAGCACGCGGCTGCCGGCGACATAAGCCGCGGCGGCCTTGCGATTGTCCCGCTGGTCGAGATAGAAGCCGGTCTTTTGCCCGTCGTGCAGATCGACCTGGTATCGCAGGCCGTGTTCCGCAATTTCGAGCGATCCCTCGGGCAGCTCGCCCCAGACGTTTCCGTCCGCCAGCTCGACTCCTTCGATCTGGGCCATGCTCTTTTCAGTGCGCAGGACGATGGCCTTCGGTGCGAGCAGCTCCTGCAAAATGCCGACGATCATCTCCAGCCGCTGGGCAATCGCCAGAGCGGTCACCTGCACGACGAGGCAATCGCCATAGCGATCGACGACCAGGCCCGAGAGTCCGTCGGCTTCGCTGAAGACGAGGCGGGTGGCGTCACACGTAGTCCCACACTCCGTGTGGGACAGATCCTGGCGCATGACTCTAGATTCTCGGTCATCGGCCAACATTTGTCCCACACGGAGTGTGGGACTACATTGCAAACCCAACCGCTGCCGCAGCTCGATCGCCGACTCGATCTTGGCGCGAAACAGCGCCTCATCGAGCGGCTCCAGCGGCGACCACGAATAGAGCCTGACCCGAATCCGGCTCTGTCCGTTGTAGAACCCGCGGGCGATGAACTTGCCCTTATCGCTGACCAGATCGACGACTTGCCCGTCGAGGTCGAGAAAGTGCTCGCCGGCGATGCTGGTCGGCTCGACGCGCTCGACGGCCGATTCGCGGACCCAGGGATGGCGGCCGTAAAACGGCAAGGCCTTGCGCGGCCTTAAGACCACGCGAGCCGCCGCGCGCGGCCCGGCCGAGGGGGGAGAGGCGGTGGACATGGCGGGACCCGGATGACACGAATGAGGAATGAGAGTTCCCTCAGTGTACCCGCCCCCACCGTAGTAGGCACACTCCGTGTGCCGTTGACTGAAAACGGCACACGGAGTGTGCCTACTACTTCAGAACGCGGGCCAGCCTCTCGTGCGTCGCTTCAGCATTCAACTTCTTCTTGCCGAAGCCATACTCCGCACCCGCCGCGACGGCCAGTTCCTGCTGGTCCGGAAAATTCGTCACCAGCATGCAAGGCACGCTTGCCAGATCGGGATCGGCCTTGATCGCACGGATGATCTCCAGGCCGTCGCTGTAGTCCTGGTCGAGCTTGCGATTCACAAGCACCAGATCCACGGGTTCGGAGCGCAACTGCGCGAGTGTGTCATCCGGACCCTGCGTTTGCAGCACGACGGCGCCGAACGTCCGCTCCAGCATTGCACGAATCGCCCCATGATCGAGAGCGCAATTTCCCACGTCGAGCACACGCTTGTTCATGGCTGAAGTGTAGGCACACTCCGTGTGCCGTTGATCGAGAACGGCACACGGAGTGTGCCTACAACTCTCCGCGCTTCAATTCTTAACACGACGCTCACAGGAAGTTTACCAACCAAACACGTCCCCTTCACCTTCATTTCGAGACTTACGGCCGAGTTCCAGTTGCCGGGCGCGGAGCATCCGCCGAAAGCATGGCCCCGGCAGCAGCATCTTTACGCCTGGAGCGCTCATGAAGACCCGCCGATTGCCGATCGCCCGCCGCCACCAGTGCGGCTTCACGCTGGTGGAGCTATTGGCGGTGATCGCGATCATCGGCGTGCTCGTGGCGCTGCTACTGCCGGCGATCGGCCTAGCCCGCGAGGCGGCCCGCGACGCCGCCTGCCGCAATAACTTGCGGCAGTTCGGGCTGAGCATGCAGAACCACGCCCAGCAGCACAAGGAGTCGTTCTGTAGCGGGTCATTCGATTGGCTGCGCGATGGGGCGATCTCGGACTTCAGTTGGATCGGCGACGCCATCAAGCAGAACTACACTCCCGGCGAGCAGATGTGCATGTCAAATCCGGCCCGCGGCGCGGATGTGCTCGAGGATTTGCTCAACCTGGACACGTCGAGCAGCACCTTCGCGGGAGCGCAAGCCTGTGTCGATGTCCTCGGTTCGCCGCCGCGAAAAGATCCAGCGGGCAATCTGGTCTACAACGCCTGTCGTCACCTGGTGCAAGGCCCGGGCGGTTTGGGCACGGCGCCGGGAACAGAGCCGCGCCGACTCTACATCGAGAACGAGGTTGTCCTCAAGAACTTCAATACCAACTACACCGCCTCGTGGTGGCTGGTCCGCAGCGAGGTGCTGCTCGATTCCAGCGGCAATCTACGCCCCGCCAAGCCTACCTGCATGGAGGCTCGCGTCCCTTCCAGCCGCAACAACAGCCGCGGCCCGCTCAAGCGGCAGGTGCTCGATACGTCGATAACGCCGGCCAGCCTGGTGCCGCTGCTGGGTGATGGGGCTGCCTCGGGCCGCACGCTGTCCGCGAACCTGGGTGATTTGCCGATTGGCACCGCCCTGGTGATTCCTCTCACGCGCGGACCGGTGCTGACGGCCGGCGCCAGCGAATTCTCGCCTCCCGGCGACTTTCCGGCGGGCACGCCGAAATCGGTGTGGTGGACCGTCTGGGCCAAGAACTGCCTCCAAGACTACACCAACTTTTCCGCGGTCCACCGCGGTTCCGCAAACATCCTCTTCGCCGATGGCAGCGTCCGGTCGTACCTCGACGGCAACGACGACGGCAAGCTCAACAACGGGTTTAACGCCAGCGCCAACACCCCGTTTGTGGATCCGACCGTCGAGATGCCGCCGAACGAGGTTTTCAGTCTCTACTCGCTCAACGCCAACAAACTCTAAGTCGCAGCATTCCCCTGGCAGCAGAAAGGAGGTGGCGGGCTGGCCAGCCAAAGAAACTCGTTTGTAGGGGGCGGACGATTTTCTTCCCCTTCCACCCCGTCGCCGCACGTTGGCGACACAAGTCAGCAAGATTGTAAGTCAGCCACGATCGCACGTCAGCAAAATTCGGCTCGGATTGCAAGTTACGTATGCACCTTCTGTCGTTTCGGTTCACACCATTTCGTTCCTGTTTTTTGGAGTCTGTTTCCATGAAGAAGCGAGGTTTCACGTTGATCGAGCTGCTGGTGGTCATTGCGATCATCGGCACGCTCATCGCACTCCTGTTGCCGGCCCTGGCCGCGGCCCGCGAAGCCAGCCGCAACGCCACCTGCAAGAACAACCTGCGGCAGTTTGGCATCGCCATGTATGCCTTTGCCGACAAGGACCCGCTCGGCAGGTTCTGCACCGGCGCCAGCGACTTCCGTCGCGATGGCTGCATGGACACTTGGGGTTGGGTCGCCGACATCGTCAACCAAGGGGCCGGCAAGCCGAGCGAGATGCTCTGCCCGACCAACCCGCTGAAGGGTTCGGAAAAGATCGGCGACAACTACAAGACCGCCCTGGACGGCAGCAACGACGGCAAGGACGGCGCTCCGGACAGCCGCATCAATAGCGGCATCTGCGGCAATGAGAAGGGCTATAAGGGGCTGTTCAATGGCGGCACGGCGGGCTTCTATGCCAACACGACGGAGGCCACCCCCCTCCGCGCGACAGCCGTCGCCTGGGGCATCATCGAGGAAGGGTATAACACCAACTATGCCGGCAGCTACTTCCTGTGTCGGACCAACGTCCGCACGGCCCGCCTGCCGATGTCGAACGACCTGATGGCCGACATCTACTACGGTGCGATGGGCGCCGGCGCACAGAAAGGTCTGGCCGGTTCGCAAGGTCCGCTGACCCAGGCGGCAGCCGAGTCGGGCGTGGTACCTACGTCGAGTATCCCTCTCTTGGGCGACGCCGCCCCCGGCGACGTCGATGAGGCGGCTGCACCCGCGACGTTCGAGCGGCTCGATACCGACTGGATCGGCGTAATGCTTTCGGGTTCGGGCGCCACGGAGTCGCGCGGCCAGGAAGTCTTCATTCCCGCCGGCGCTCTGACCACCGAGGCGATGAATGACGGCCCGGCTTACTGGAACTCCAGCGCCAGCCGCGTCACGCTGATCGACAATGGCGTCAGCGGCACTCCGGGCATGGGCCCCTCGCTGGCCCTGCAAATGGCCGCGGAACTGGCCGGCGCGATCTCCAACCCCACCGGTCCGGGCGGCGCTGCTCCGGGCACGGGCCTGTATTTGCAGGACACCCGCGACTGGTACGCCCTGCACGGCGGCATTCGCAGCAGCACGTGCAACGTCCTGATGGCCGACGGGTCGGTGAAGAGCTTCATCGATGGCAACGGCGACCGGTTCCTCAATCCGGGCTTCGATGTGACGGCTGGTCTGCCGGCCGCCACGTACCTCTCGATCGGTTACCAGAACAGCCAGATCGAGTTGACTCCGGGCGAGATCTTCAGCGGCATGTTCCTTCAAAGGCTGACGAAGGGCAAGCTCGAGGCCCTGTAAGCCTGAGCCTGCCTGAGGTTGTCGAGAAGTTGACTGACCATCTCACAGGCGGGCAAGGCTGCGGCCTTGCCCGCCTTTATTTCATACTGCTTCGAACAATGCCAATCCGCCGACGACTGCAGCTGTTTGTTCTCGCGACATGCTGCCTTCTGGCAACTAGCGCCGCGGCAGCCGAGGGTCCGGTCGATTTTCACCGCGACGTCGCCCCGCTCCTCCAGGCGCGGTGCGTCAAGTGTCACGGGCCGCAGAAAATGAAGGGGGGACTGAGGCTTGATAGCCGGCAAGCGGCTGAAGCCGGGGGAACCTCAGGCCAGAACCTGCTCCAGGAGCCGGCCGCAACCAACGAGTTGCTGCGGCGGATCACGACGCCGGACAAAACCGAACGGATGCCGCTGGAAGGCCAACCGCTTTCAGCCGACGAGGTTGCACTGGTGAAAGCTTGGCTGGAGCAAGGCGCCCCGTGGCCGGACGAGGTAAGCAGTGAATCGGGCCGGCACTACGCGCAGCCCCCCAAGCCCTGGCTCGATCGCTGGCTCCCTTTCGTTCAGACAACGCTGCCCGCGTGGTACACGGGGCTGGTGGTCTTGCTGGCCCTGCTGCTGATTGAGCGGGCCCGTTTGCAGCTCGCACGCTCGCGGCAGGCCAGTGGAAGCGGAAGCGCCTCGCCGGGCTGGCTTACGCGGCAATTGGCCCGCGTGCCGCGATTGACGGCCTTGGTCGGTCTGCTCTTGGCGGTGGCATGGGGGCTGTCGCTGCTCTTGGCTCGCAGCCAGCACGATCTGGCGACAGTCACAAAGCAACTTGTGGACCACCAGCGACGCCGCGCCGCGGCCAGCCCGCCCGAGCCGCCCAGCCAGTTGGCCGCGAATCATCCGCCCCGCCTCGGCGGCGAGTACTACCGCGGCAATGATGAACGCAGCCCGAAGCTCTATAACGGCGGTTTCTATCGCACGGCCACGATGAACGTGCAGCTTGTCGGCAGCGATGGCAAACCCTGCAAATGGCTCGACCCCTATCCCGCCGAGCCGCGGATCGAGCTCACCGTCGAGCGGGCGCCGCAGGCCACGCCCAACTTGTTTACGGAAAAAATCATGGCCAAGGCGTTTCTGACCGCCGTGCGGCCCGTGGACCTGGCCAATAGCGGCCACGATTATCGCCTGCTCCAGACGGTTGTCCCCGGCGACAAATGGCTGGCGGCCTACGAGCTGCCGGCCTGCGCGAACTCTGAGCGCCTGCGCGGCCAGTTGTTTCTTTATTCGGATCGGGGGATCGACGAAGAGAAGCTGTCTGGCCTGCCGCACTATCGAATCGACTACGATTTCTGGGTGCAGGACGGCGTCATTGAGTCGCGGTCGCGACTGGCCATGGTTTCGCTCTATCAGCCAGGGAATCTGTCGCTCACTCCGGCCAACCACATCATGCCGGACGAGTGGTTCGATTTCCGTCCGATTCCAGTGATTGAGGGGGAGCCATCCACCGATCCCGTGCTGCTGGGAATTCCCGAGAATGTGGATCTAGGGCAGGACGCCACTGTCCCCTAGGGCGGCGACAGCTTTTACGGGCAAAACCGCCTTGTCTTTGCTGCCAGTCGGCATATACTGGAGGGGAGTACCAGTAGGAGCCGATTATGGTTAAGCAGCCAATTCCGATCTACACGGAAGAAGTCAAGAAGGACACGCTGTCGCGGCTGGCCCGCATCGAAGGCCAGGTGCGCGGCGTGGCCAAAATGCTGGAGGATGGCCGCTCAGGCACGGAGATTCTCCAGCAACTCGCCAGTATCCAAGCGTCGCTGCGGGGCGTCTCGAAGACGATCCTGCGCAACTACCTACAGTGCTGCGCCACGGACCCAACGAAATCGGACGACTCGGAAATGTACGACCAGCTTATCGATGTCATTTACAAGTTCGCCAAATAGCAGGGCGCGGTGCCTTGTTACTGGCGGACCTGCCTAAAAGGGGAGTGCTATGAACAACCAAACGTGCGAAGGCTGCAACTGCGGTGACAAGTCTTGTCCAGAATGCTGTAAGGACTGTTGCCCGGATTGCTGCAAGCCAACGCAGAAGTAGGGCAGTCAGGACGGGTTCCGGCGGATTAGGGACGAGATTCGCGACGGGCTTGCTGAGTGGCTCCAAAGCACCTGATCTCCAGGCGCCGATCGGTAAGGCATGCACGCGGATCCTTCACACAAAGTTCACGCAGCCTTCATCGTTGCGGTTGAGGATGGCCGTTCTCAAATTGGTTCCTCCTCTGCCGGCGCTACAAGGTCGCGAAATGCGTGGACCGCTGCATCTACTCGTTCTGGCCAGCCTGTGTCTGCCGATGACCGGCTGTGGCAGTTGCGGCGGGCTGGAGGCCGACATGCGGCGGGCCGCGAAGCGCGACAGCCCGGACACTGACCCGGAAGATGCGCCCGGGGCCAGCGTTGCTGCGACAGCCAAAGCGGCGCCAGCGACGACGAAGGCGGCCGCTCCGGAGGAGACAGCTCCCGTGGCCCCTGCCGTCGAACCGACTGCTCCCATGGTCAGCAACGAAAAGCCCAAGGAGGAGCTGACGGTGACCGACCGGCGGGCCCGCTCGATCGCGAACTTGGAGAAGATCAGCAAGGCGCTTACGGCGTACGTCAAGAAGAAGGGAAAGCTGCCTCCCGCCTCGATTGCGGTCGATGGCGAAGGACAACTTTCCTGGCGGGTGATCATCTTGCCGGAGCTGGGCTATCCGGAGCTGAAGGCGCGATTCAGGGACGAGCCCTGGGATACCGCGTACAACAAAGCCCTGCTCGACTATATTCCGCCCGAGTATCAATCGCCGGAGCGGTTCGACGCCAAGACCAACTACCTCGCGGTCGTAGGGTCGCGATCCGCCTTTTTCTCATCCGTGGGCGTCGCCCCCGGCCTCATCAAGGATGGCCCCGATAATACGCTGGCCGTGGTCGAGGTCGATGATCAATTCGCGGTCGAGTGGACCAAACCGAGCGACCACCTGCCACAACTCGAAACGCCCGCGGACCGGCTGAACGGATTGCGCGGCGAAGGCGCCTTTGGCATCATGGCCAGCGGCCGCGTCGTGCTGTTGCCCCGCGAGATGCAAGCCTCCCGGCTGGCGGCGCTGTTCACGGCGATCGGCGGCGAGCCGATTGGCTCGACTGCCGATCTGAAGCCTCCGACCGCCGAGCCGCCGCCAGTTACCATCGCGGCGGTCGCCGACGATCCCAATGCGGCCAATGCAGCCGCCGCATCTGCGGAAGGCAGCGCGCCGACAGAAGCGGGTCCGACGCCCATTGCTCCGGCCCAGCCGATGGGGTTTCCAGGCTCGGTCCCCTATGTGGCCGATGTTGGCAAGCAGGAGGTTCCCGATGAGGAGTCGCTGGCTCGCGCCCGCGAATCGCTCAAAGAACTCTACGGCAAGGACTTCCAGCAAGCCAAAACGCTCCAGCAGCGACAGAAATTCGTCAAGGACCTGCTGGCCGAGGCCCCGAACGTCGAGCAGAACGCGTCGGATTATCACGAGCTGGTGCGGATTGCGCGTGACATGGCCGCTGCGGTCGGCGATACCGACTCGGCTCTGCAAGCCAGTCAACTGCTCGAACAACGGTTCCAGATCGATCCGCTTGCCGCTCGGCTGGCGGTGTTGGAAGCGCTTGCCAAGCATGGCAGTGAATTAAAAACTGCCGAGCCGGCATGCCAGGAAAGTTTGCGGCTGCTCGATGAAGCGTTCGAGGGAGACCGCTACGACGTGGCCTTGCCGCTGTGCGACGTGGCCCTGGGATTCGCGCGAAACCTGGGCAACCGGGCGGACGTGGCTCGTCTAACGCAGCGGATCCCAGCGCTGGAGGACGCGCGGTCGCTGTATATTGCGGCCACCAAGGCACTCGACAAGGTCCAGGCTGATCCGGCCGATGCCGCTGCCAACGAAGCGGTCGGCCGGTATCTCTGCCTGGTCAAGAATCGCTGGGAGGCCGGGCTGCCGTTTCTCAACAAGTCGGCCGACATCCGGCTGCGCGGAATTGGCTCGATCGAACTGTCGCCCAACCGCACGGCGCACGAAACGCTGGCCCTGGCCGAGCAATACTGGGAGCTCGCCGGCCGCTTCAAGCAGCCCCAGCGGCGCGGCCTGCACTTGCGGGCCGTTTATTGCTACGCCTCAGTCGCTCCGCGCCTGGCCACCAGCCTCGACAAGGTCAAGGTCGCCAAGCGGCTGGATGAGGCCATCGCCATCTACGGCCGTGAAGAGATCGACCGCGTGATTGCCCCGCTCAAGCCCAAGGCGCCGGCCGTGACCCAGTCCGAGAGTTGACATTCATCGAATCTTAACGGGGTCTTCATATTGGATCGCGATGGTGAATGGATTGCCTTGGTCGTGGCCCTTAATTCGAAGGTCAGCAGTCATGTGGCGTGAGTTTTGGATCGTCGCGGCCCTCTGCGGCGTCTTCGTGGGCTTCCTGGCTTGGGCCAGTGCGTCCGCGACGTTCCTCTTCAACCACCCTCGGACGACGGGGCTGCGGGTCGAGATCGATCGTGCTACCGGCCAGCCGATCGTGATGCAGAAGTTGGCAGAGATCAAAGCGGCCGAGGCTCAAGCAAGAGCTCCCGGGGCCAAGCCGAAGGTGCAGGCCGACAAGCTGGAATACGACTTTGGCGTGATGGACCCGCTGACGATGGGGCGGCATGCATTTGTGCTGAAGAACGTAGGTACGGCACCGCTCAAGCTGGACGTGGGCCCGACCACCTGCAAGTGCACGGTCAGCGGCCTCGACAAGCGCGACGTCGCACCGGGCGGCCAGGCCATGGTCACGCTCGAGTGGAACACCGGCAATGCCCCGGTTTATTCGCACGCCGCCACGATCTACACCAGCGATCCAGCGCGCAAGTCGCTCGAAGTGCGCGTCAGCGGCAAGGTGCGGATGCAGCTAGGCGCCGACGTTTCCGAATTGGTGCTCGCCGACATTCCGCCGACCTCGTCAGCCGTGGCGGAATGCTTTGTCTATTCCCAGATGTGGGACCAGTTCGAAGTCGAGTCGGTCGATTCCAAGCTGGCAGGCCTCAAATGGGAGCTGACGAGCGTCCCGCCGGATGCCGCACCCCAGCTTTACGCCCGGGCGATCACGCGGCTGCGCGTTACCCTTCCGGCCGAGAATGTTTCCACACGCTTCAGCGACACCTTGCGGATCGTAGCCAAAGTGGTCGGGCAGGACGAACACGTCACCCTCCAGCTGCCGATCCAAGGAAACGTGCTGGGCCGCTACACGGTGTATGGCGGCGACATCGTAGGCGACGCCGTCCAATTGGGCTCAGTCCCCTGGGGCCGCGGCAAGAGAACGAAGCTCCTGATCAAAGTTCGCGACCACGAGCCGGAGCTGGGCGAAGTTCGGGTCGAAGCGCATCCCAGCCTGCTCCAGGCCCGCCTCACGCCGCGAGAAGAGGCGTCGCCAAAGGGCCTTTACGACCTGCACCTGGAATTGCCCGCCGACACCGCCCCCTGCCAATACCTGGGCACGCCGCAGGGCGAAGTGGTCATTACGACCGATCATCCTCGGCTGGGGACGCTGCGGTTCCCGGTGCGATTTGCCGTGATTCAAAGGCAGGACTAACGACGAACAGCGATGTCGATCCAACCCAACGTCCTGTTTCTCTGCACCGGCAATTCCTGCCGCAGCCAAATGGCCGAGGGGCTGCTGCGGCATCGGGCGGGGGATCGATTCAACGTCTATAGCGCCGGCACCGACCCGGCCGAGCGGGTGCATCCGCGGGCCATCCAAGTGATGAGCGAGGCAGGCATCGACATCTCCGGCCAGCGGCCCAAGGGCGTGAAAGAATATCTCGGCAGACTCCACGTTCGCTATTTGATTATCGTTTGCAGCGAAGCCGACGAGGCCTGCCCGAGGGTCTTTCCCGGCGTGCTCAATCGGTTGTTTTGGCCCTTTGACGATCCGGCACGGTTGACCGGCGATGACGACCAGATCCAGGCCGGGTTTCGCCGCGTCCGCGACCAGATCGCCGACCGGGTCGACGCGTGGCTTTCCTCGCTGCCGAAAGATCCATAGCCGGCGGCCTTGCCGATTTCCGTAAGCAATCCCGAATGTTGACGACCGTGGAAGCTCTCGACTTCGATCCGTATCGGCTTTGGCTCAACATCGCCGAGCCGCAGCGGCCGGTCGGTCCCTATCACCTGTTGGGGTTGTCGCTCCTCGAAGCCGACGCCAATCGCATTCGCGCGGGCTACCTGCGCCAGCAGTCGGCCATGCTCCTGCAAATCGACAAGGTTGATCCTGCCCTGTGGGACTCGATCAGCCGTGAGATTAAAGAAGCATATAGCCTGCTGTGCGACCCCGAGCAAAAGGCCGTGCTCGATGCGGGCATTCGCCGCAAGCAGGCAGCGGGCGCCAACGGCAGGCAGGCAGCCGGACCAGCGCCCGCCGGGACAACCGTCACCTGC
>JAKEHX010000577.1 GCA_022614795.1 Planctomycetaceae bacterium
GTGTTTTCGTCCCGTTCGATGCGTTCGATCCACATAATGGTGCGGTTGAGTTGCTGCGAGCGGAACAGCACCCACGTTTCCTGATCGGCTGTCAGGACGTTCTCCGCCTTGAGCCGGCTAGCGAACCACTCGGACGGCCTCTGCTTCTCTGCTTGCGGGCCGGGAACGACGATCACCTGGTCCCGTTTGCCGCTGACACCCAGGCCCAAGCCAGCTCGAACATGCTCCTCGACGAGACTCAGCGAGAACCCGAGGTCGAAGACATCGAGACTGGCCCCTCTCTGTTGCGCCGACGAGAGGTGGCCCAAGAAGACGGCGGGGCCGGCCTTGGGGTGTTCGACCATGCGGAGTTCGACCGGCGCATCGAAAACGGCAGACCTCCCCGAATGCGAAACCTCTCCCTTGAAATGCAGACCGCCCTCCGCGGTTCTGCGCAGCACACCGGTTGCCGCCTCCCCGTCTTTCCGGCGAAAGTTGAACGGTTCGTCCACGGTAACAAAGTCGTTGATAATCGGCTCTGTCTGGAAAGGGCCGAGAACGGAGAAGTTGAAACGGAATCGCTCCTTGAAGCCGCTGGACTTGGCGGCGGGCTCGGCGGTCTCCTTCTTGGGTCGATCGTCGCCGCAGAGGGCGAAGCCGACAAACACGCCCAGGGTGGTGACGACAAGCAGACTGCGAATTGAGTGCGCCATGGCTTGCTCCTGAATGGGGCGGAAGGAAAATGGTCCCCTCCCATTACGACGAGAAGAAAGCCCCCATGGTTTCAAGCCGCCGAACTCTTTGTTCTACAGGAAACGCCTTCTACCCAGGGCAGCAATTTATCTGGGTAGCTGGCAGGACGCAAAGTGCAAGTGCCGAGGCGGCCCTGACGTTTGTCAACAATCTTTGCCGCTCCGAGTCGCCCGCGCTAGCGTATGCCACGGTCTATCCCTTGACCACGCTCTTGCGAATTCTGATCGCACAGCTGATGGCGCTGTTGCTTTGTGGGTAGCCCAGCGCCAGTGGCTACATGGGAGTGGGAATCGGCCCGTCGTCGGCTTAAAGTGAGTTGCAAAGCAACATCACCTGTGAGGCTGCGCCATGAGCAAAAACAAGCCGAAAGCCGAAGACAGCAAAGACAGCAAATTGTCTCGCAAGCAGTACGAGAAGGAGCTGGGTAAGCTCCAAGCGGAATTGTGCGAGCTCCAGGCCTGGGTCAAGCACAAGGGACTGCGGGTCATCGTCGTGTTTGAAGGGCGCGATGCCGCGGGCAAGGGTGGCACGATCAAGGCGATTACCGAGCGGGTCAGCCCGCGCGTCTTTCGCCTCGTGGCCCTGCCGGCCCCTTCGGACCGCGAAAAGTCGCAGCTCTACATCCAGCGCTACATGCAGCACTTCCCAGCGGCTGGCGAGGTCGTCATCTTCGACCGCAGTTGGTACAACCGGGCCGGCGTGGAGTACGTGATGGGTTTCTGTACGAAGCAGCAACACCGCCGTTTTCTCGAGATGTGCCCGGAATATGAGCACTACATCGTCCAGAGCGGCATTCTCCTCATCAAATACTGGCTGGAGGTCAGCGATAAGGAGCAGAAGCGCCGTTTCGAGGCCCGCATCAACGACCCGCTGCGCCAATGGAAGCTCAGCCCGATGGACCTCCCCTCGCGCAGCCGCTGGTACGATTACTCGCGGGCCAGGGACCAGATGCTCGCAGCAACCGACACGAAGCACGCCCCCTGGTACATCCTGCGCACCGACGACAAGCGGCGGGCGCGCCTCAACTGCATTGCCCATCTGCTCAGCCTGATTCCCTACAAATCTTTGCCGCGCGAGAAAATCAAGCTGCCCAAGCGCAAGACGAAGGGGGCCTACGACGATCAGGCCTCCCTGAAGGGAAGAAAGTCGGTGCCCGCGAAGTACTGAAACGAGACGTGGATCCATGAATGCCGACGTCGCGACCAGTCCTGACGCGCGCGCGCCGCTGGTGGCCCGCGTGGCGCCGGGCCTGGCGACGCTCTTGGGCTACCGGCGCGATTGGCTGCGGCACGACGTGGTGGCGGGGCTCTCCGTGGCAGCCGTGGCGCTTCCCACGGCAATTGCGTACGCACAAATCATCGGTTTCGATCCCGTAGTGGGCCTGTATGCCGCCATTCTGCCGCTCGTCGTTTATTGCCTCCTGGGCACGTCGCGGCATTTGATCGTGAACCCCGACGCGGCGACGTGCGCGCTGATTGCGGGGACCCTCGCGCCGCTGGCCGGGGACAAGCCGAATGTGCTGCTCTCGCTGTCCGTCGGGCTGGCGCTGTTCACGGGGCTGATCTGCATCGCGGCAGGCCTCTTGCGGCTGGGATTCGTGGCCGATTTTCTTTCCCGTCCGATCCTGGTCGGCTTTCTCAACGGCGTTGCGATCCATATCTTCCTGGGCCAGCTGGGTAAGGTGTTCGGCTTTGCCATGGAGTCGCACGGCATCATTCCCAGCTTGCTGGAATTGCTCGGCAAGCTACACCTGGCGCATGTGCCCACGCTGATCGTGGGATTGCTGTCGATCGGCGTGATGCTGGCGGGCAAGCGCTTTCTGCCGCGCTGGCCCGCGCCGCTGTTGGCAGTGATCTTTGCCGTGGTGGTTGTGCGGAGCCTGGGCCTGGAGAGCAAAGGGGTCGCGGTCGTGGGACAGGTCCCGGCGGGACTGCCGCCGCTCGCCTGGCCTGAGTTCGACCTGCGGCTGACGAAGCCGCTATTGGGCGGCGCGATGGGCGTGGCGCTATTGAGCTATACCAATGCGATGGTCGTGGCCCGGAGCTTTGCCGCCAAGAACGTCTATGAGGTCGATGCCAACCGCGAGTTCTTCGCCCTGGGGGCCAGCCAGATCGCCGCCGCCCTGTCGGGCGGTTTTGCCGTCAGCGGCACCGAGTCGCGGACGGCGATGAACCACGCCATGGGGGGCAAGAGCCCGCTGGCCGGGCTCGTGGCGGCCGGTGTGATGGCGGCGGTGCTGCTGTTTTTCACCGGGCCGCTGAGCTACCTGCCTCAAGCGGCCCTGGGAGCAGTCCTGATCGTGGCGGCCATTGGCCTATTTGACGCGCCGGAAATCGTCCGCCTCTGGCGCATCAGCCGCTGGGAATGCGCTCTAGCCATCGTCACCACGCTGGGCGTGGTCGCGCTCGACGTGCTGGACGGCATTCTGCTGGCCGTCGGCCTGGCTTTGCTCATCGTGCTCATCCGCACGTCGCGGCCACCCGATGCCGTGCTCGGCCGCGCGCCGGGTCTGGCCGGGTTCCACAATGTCGCGTTTCACGCCGGCGCTGAAACATTGCCCGGCCTGGTCCTGTATCGATTTGGGTCGGCACTTTGGTTCTTCAACGCGGCCCACTTCAAACGGCGGGCGCTCGTGCTGGCGACGGCCCACCGCGATATCAGGTGGCTGATTGTGGACGGCGCTCCGATCGGCAGCATTGACAGCACCGGTGCGCAAGCGCTGCGAGAGTTGGCTGATGAGCTGGCGCGCCGAGACATCAAGCTGGGCCTGGCGAATATCCGTTCGGAGGTCCGGGCCTTGCTCGACCGCGCCGGCGTTACGGACGCCATCGGCGAAGCGGCTGTCTTTCCCTCGCTCGAATCAGCCGTCGATGCTTGTCAAAAATCGGCGTGAATTCTCGGTCTGAGCGTCGGCTTGGCCGAACTACTCGTTGGCAGCCACAGCGCTAGCGGCCAGCAGTTCCTCCGCTGGCAGGGCATCGGGAGGCGCCTGAAGCGTCTGGAGAAACGCAATCAGCGCCGCCTGCTCCTCTGGCGGCAGGTGGCTGAACGCCTTAGTTACAGGGGCCGCCTCGCCATCGTGGCGCAGGATCGCATCCTTGAGTGTCGGCGCAGCGCCGTCGTGGAAGTAAGGAGCCGAGTCGGCTACGCCCCAGAGCGGCGGGGTCCGCCACTCGTCGTGTTTGGGGTGGCCGCCGGGCGGCGGAACCTCCACCAGGATCTCATGCCGGTAGCCGTCGCCAGCGCGTGACGTAACACTGTGCAGCAAGAGGTCGCTGTGAATTCCGGCGACATTGCCGATGTCGGGCGTATGGCACTGGGCGCACCCGACCGATTGGAACAGCATTTTGCCCCGCTCGGCCAACGCGCGCTCGCGGGAGTCCGTCGGCAGGACCTCTACCGGCCGAGGCAGCGCATCGACGAATGACACCAATTGCCGGAACTGGTCGCCCGTCAGGTCCGCCTCGCTATCGCCGTAATCTTTGCCCAAAGGTTTGGCCTGCTCCATAAGCGGATTGCCCAGCCCCAGCTCGTTGGCGCAGGCCGCGGCTACGAACTCCTCGAGCGTGGCGAACTGCGCCTTCCAGCCGAATTTTCCCAGACGACCATCAGCCAAGACGCGCGGCCGGCCGGCGCCGGCCGTCGTGAAATCGCCGCCAATCTCGCGGCCGATCTGGCCCATCATCCTGCGGGCATGGTTGAGCCGGATCGACGATTCCCCAACGCGGTCGATCAGGCCGTCGCCGAACAAGGCAATTGAGTTAGTGACCTCGATCCGCACGGGGTCGAAATCTTCGATCCGGACCGTGCATCCACCGACGACGCGGTCGCCGCCCGGAATGACGGGAAAGCACTGTTTGACCAGCAGACGGCTCTCGACGAATGAGGCATTCACCGCGAACGCATGGACGAGGCCGTGCTGGAGGTCGGGGTCGCGAATGGTGGGATGCACTTCATAAGCCGTGACGTTGTGGTTGACATCGCCGCCGCCGCCGACGCCTCCTTGGAAATGGCAGGCCACACACGAATTGGCGTTGAACACGGGGCCCAGCCCATCGCCATGAGCTTTCGGGTCCTGAGCCGCCCACTGATGCACGAACAGCTCGTGGCCCGCCTGCGTCATTTCCACGCTTGGGGCAGAGTCGATCCGCGCCGATAGAAGATTTGTCGCAAACCAAGCGAGCGTCGCCGCAACAAGGGAAACAGCCGCCGCCTGCCACCAACCAAGGGCACAGCATCTCATGGCCGACCTCCCGAAAAGAAGCCGAGAGCGCTAGCAACCGGGGAAAACCGATTGAGCAAGATTTAACCTAACCCTTGGCAAGTTGCGGGGCAAGCGCGAACCTGCCACTTGTTACTCGTCACTTGTCACTTGTCACTTGTCA
>JAKEHX010000061.1 GCA_022614795.1 Planctomycetaceae bacterium
CTCTGACCCGCCTTTACCAAGACCAATTTCCGCCACGCCGCCAGCCCCTGCTAGCAGCGCACGCGGTTCATGCTCCTACAGAAGAAATGGTGCGCTATCCCCAAGCGGAGCTTGGGAACAAGGTGCTCGCTTGGAGAATTGCCGATGGAAACTGTTTTCGACCGCCTGAGCCATAAGCTGGCCGCGGCTGGCGTGAGATTCGACGTGCTTCGCCACACGCCCGTCTTCACGAGCGAAGAGGCGGCGGCGGTCCGCGGCACGTCGCTGGCCAGCGGCGCAAAGGCGCTCGTCTGCAAGGCCGACGATCAGTTCGTGCTGATCGTTCTGCCCGCCGACCGGCGGCTGGCGGGAAAGCTGTTCCGCAAGGCGGCGGGCGCGAAGAGCTTGCGGTTTGCCAGCAAGGAGGAGGTCGAGCAGCTGACCGGCCTGGCGCCGGGATCGATTCCACCGTTTGGCAGCCTGTTCGGACTGCCGACCTGGTGCGATGAGTTGCTCGCCCAGCAGCCGCGGATTAATTTCAACGCCGGCGATCACGCGATTTCGATCAGCCTGGCTTTTGTCGACTTCGTGCAGGTCGAACAGCCGCGGCTGGGGGCGATCTCGGAGGACAAGTTGTAGGCACACTCCGTGTGCCGTCTGCTGAGCGAGAGCCGGCGACTGTGGGTTATCAGACGGCACACGGAGTGTGCCTACTACTTAGACGAGCTGGGCCAGCTTGCGGCCGGTCGTACTGAGCGGCAGGGCGGCCAGCTGGCTCGGCAAGACCCAGCGGACGGCAGCGGATGATTTTGAATTGCCTCGCTGACGCTTCGGGTTGGTGTTGCAGGTTGCTGCGTAGCATTCGAGCGTGATGCGGAAGCGAGTGACGCCATGCTTGAGCGTGACCAGTCGTTCGCCGGGCTCAACGTCCACGGCGGTCAGCGCGGCAACCTGAGGAGCAATCTCGTCGCGGCTGCCGGCGAACCGTGGAAAATCCCAGAGGCCCGCCCAGCGCTCGCCGGGTTGGCACTGACGAACGAGGACTTTCCGCCCGCGGCGGACGACGACGGCGATCTCGCGGACAAGTTCGTATTTGGTCCTTGTCGGCGGCTTGGGGATCTTCTCGACGAGCTGCTCGGCCCGCGCGCGGCAGTGCATCGCGACGGGGCAGGCGTCGCAGGCGGGCGCGCGGAGCGAGCAAACCTCGCTGCCCAGTTCCATCAGCGCCTGGTTGAATGCGCCGCAGTCGCGCGCCGGCAGCAGCGTCTCGGCCAGTGACCAGAGGTGTTTCTGCCCAGCAGATGACGCGGGATCGCCCCGATAGCCAGCGAGCCGGCTGAGGACGCGGACCGTGTTGGCTTCGAGAATCGGCAGGCGTGCATCCAGACCGATCGAGAGGATCGCGCCCGCGGTGTAGCGTCCGATGCCGGGCAAAGAGCGAACGGCAGCGTACGTTGTGGGGAACCGCCCGCCGTGCTCGCGGGCCATGCACTGCGCCGCGGCATGGAGCTGCCTGGCGCGGCGGTAGTAGCCGAGTCCTTCCCAGAGGCGCAGGACCTGCTGCTCGTCGGCCTGGGCGAGCGAGTGAACGTCCGGAAATTGGGCCAGAAAGCGATGGTAGTACGGCACAACGGTGGCCACCTGCGTCTGCTGGAGCATGATTTCGCTCACCCAGATGGCGTAGAGATCCTTGGTTTGCCGCCAGGGAAGGTCGCGTGCGGCGCGGCGAAACCAGGCAAGCAATCGGCGGGAGAAGTTGCGGCGCTGGGCGGTAGATGTGGCAAGGGTGGAGGCGGCGCGGTCGTCCATGACGGAGTCTGGATGGCGTAGATCGAAGGGCCAGGCCGAGTCAGTATGCCACTGGCGCCGCCGTCGAGGAAGTCCACCGTAGACCTCACGCTCCGCGTGAGGGGTCATCACGCGGAGCGTGATGGCTACGATGCCCGCGTGAGGCCTACGATGAGGAACCTTTGGCCCTGCGTCGCACGCGCGGCCCGGGGATGCTAAAATCGCGGCGCTTGAGCCACCTCCTGATGATTTCCCCGAGCGGCAGCACAACTCGGCGGCAGCATGGCACGTAGCCGAAAAGCGCCAGAGTTCGGGTTGGTTGTGGGAGCAAGCCCGCCCGAAGTCTGGCGACTTCGGCTACGAATGCAAGGCCGCATCGAGCGGTCAGCCTAGAGACGCAGCATGAAGAACACGTTGGCGGTGATCCTGGCGGGAGGCAAGGGGACGCGCCTCGAGCCGCTCACGCGCGACCGGGCCAAGCCGGCGGTGCCTTTTGGCGGCCTCTATCGGATCATCGATTTCACGCTGTCGAACTGCCTCAACAGCGAAATCCGCCGCCTGCTCATGCTCACGCAGTACAAGGCGATGAGCCTCGACCGGCACATCAACCAGGGGTGGCGGCACTATTTCAACCGCGAGCTGGGGGAGTTCATCGACGTCGTGCCGCCGCAGCAGCGGATCGACGAGCAGTGGTACCAGGGGACGGCCGACGCGGTCTATCAGAACATCTACGTGCTCGAGAAGGAGCGGCCCGAGCATGTGGTCATTCTGGCCGGCGACCACATCTACAAGATGAACTACAAGTCGATGGTCCAGTATCACAAGGAGGTCGGCGCGGACTTGACGATCGGCGCGCTCCGCGTGTCCAAAGACGCCGCGACGCAGTTCGGCGTCATGCAGATCGACACCGCGCAGCGGATCGTCGGGTTTGAGGAAAAATCGCCCACGCCCAAGACTATCCCCGGCGACGACCGGCATTGCCTGGCGTCGATGGGCATTTACGTGTTTACCGCCCGGTTCCTGTTCGAGCAGCTCTGCCGCGATGCCACCCGCCCCGGCAGCCGGCACGATTTCGGCCGTGACATCGTTCCGTCGGTGATCGATACGCACAAGGTATTCGCATTTCCGTTTCGCGACGAAAACCGCAAAGGTGATGCGTATTGGCGCGACGTGGGCACGCTCGATGCTTATTTCGACGCCAACATGGACCTGATCGGCATCGATCCGCAGCTCAACATGTACGACGAGGCGTGGCCCGTGCGCACCTTTCAGGCCAACTTGCCGCCGCCGAAATTCGTGTTCGGCAGCCGGGGAGAATTGGACCGTGTCGGGCGGGCCCTGGACAGCGTCGTCTGCCAGGGAACGATCGTTTCGGGGGGGCTGGTCGAGCGGTGCATCCTCTCTCCGCGGGTCCGCGTCAACAGCTACGCCCACGTCGCCGATTCGATCATATTTGAAGGGGTCGACGTCGGCCGGCACGCGCGCATTCGCCGCGCGATCATCGACAAGTGGGTCAAAGTGCCGCCGGGGCTGGAGATTGGCTACGACCTGGAGCTGGACCGCCGCCGCGGGTTGACGGTGAGCGACGGCGGCGTGGTGGTCATCGCCAAGGGTGACGGCCTGGAGCACATGGGCAATTCGGTGCGCAGCTAGTGGTTACACCGCGCGGTGCTGTCCTTGCACTATACTGCGGCACATGGCACAACTCTGACCAGTTGGTCAACGGAAACTGAATAAAGGAGGAAACAATGAGGTTTATCGCAAATAGCATGGCCCTTGCGGCGCTGGTTCTGGCCTGTGGTGCGGCTGCCCTGGCGCAAGACAAGCTGCCCAAGTGCTTTCTGGACATTACCGCGGACGGAGAAAAACTGGGCCGGATCGTGATCGAATTGCGGTCCGACGTGGTTCCCAAGACGGCCGAGAACTTTCGCGCGCTCTGCACCGGAGAGAAGGGCTTCGGCTACAAGGGGAGCCCGCTCCACCGGGTCATTCCCGGCTTTATGTGCCAGGGAGGCGATTTCACCAAAGGAGACGGCACCGGCGGCAAGTCGATCTATGGCGCAAAATTCGAGGACGAGAATTTCGACCTCAAGCACACGGGGCCGGGAGTCCTGAGCATGGCCAATGCCGGGAAAAATACGAACGGCTCGCAGTTCTTTATCTGCACGGTGAAAACCGACTACCTCGACGGCAGGCACGTCGTCTTCGGCAAAGTGGTCGAAGGGATGGACGTCGTGAAAAAAGTCGAGAGCCTGGGTTCCGAATCGGGCCGGACGAAAGCCAAGATTGTGATCAGCGACTGCGGGCAGCTGTAGTCGAACCGCCGGATCCTAATCGCGATTCAGCCGCCGGACCGGGCCGCTTCTGGTCTTGGGACATCAGCCCTTTTTAGCCGCCGTCAAGAACTCCAGCACCATTCGATTGACGACATGCGGGCGCTCCAGTTGCGGCGCGTGGCCGCAGCGGGGAATCATTCGAAACTCAAAGCTGGGGAGGTACTGGACCGCATCATAGACGGCATGTGGATCGACGATGCGATCCTCGCTTCCGCAAATCACCAGAGTGGGTCGATGGATGGCGAGCAGTTTATCCCGCACCGAGTGGCTCTTCGTGCTGCGCACCGTTTCAAAGAGGGCTTGCCGCCAGGCCTTGTTTGCAAATTTCTGCTCATAGTACTTGGCAATCCGTGGGCTGGCCCGACGACGATCGTGGAAGGTGCTTTCCACCAGTCCACGGTAATTCCTGTGGCGTGCCCCCTCCATGATCGGCAGGCGCTCCTCCCCGCCGATCCCGGAGGGGCACAGCAGCACCAGCTTGTCCACCTTCTCCTGGTGACGGGCAGCATATTCGACCGAAACCTGCGCCCCCAGACTGCTCGCAATCACGTGGTAAGGGGGCGCCTGCACGAACCGGTCCAAATACTCCACCAGGCGATCGGTGAGAAACTCGATGTCGATCGGCTTCCCTTCCGCCAGTCGCTCCTGAGTGACCGGGCCGCCATACACCAGAATGCCTGGAGCATGGACGTCGAAGTGACGCTGCCACGCCGTTCGATTCAGATACCAGCTCTCGCCTTGTTCGGCCAGGCCGTTCACCAGAATGAGCGGCTGAGGGCGGCGATACGTGTCCCGCGAGAGGTTCGTCAAAAGATCGAGGATCGTTGACCACATGGCAGGAGTAGCAATCCGAGGCTATGCGCCGAGTCGAGGCTTGGGAACGGTGTCTGAATTCGGTAATTCTACTGCCTGGCCACCGCCCGTACAGGCAGGCGCCCCGCCGCCCCATGGGCGGCGGCAAAATTCCAATGGGCGAGGCGCTTTTGCTCTAGCAACGAGCCCTCTGAATCAGGCGATTCAATTGCCCGGGCGTCCCAGCGTTTCCAAATCCTGGAGGCGCTTGAATGCCTCGGCGGTCATGGCGGCTCCTTGGCGATTGGAGGAGATTGAGTGCGCCATGGAGATCGGCGCCACCCAGCTTCGGCTCACCATCAAGTTTCCGCAACGTCGTGCTTCGCGGCAACCGGCCGCACGAGCGAGTTGGCCAGCCAGCCCACGGCCAAGAGGCCCGCCATCAGGTACATCGCGATGGCTCGTCGATCCGGCCAACCCGCTCGCGCCCCGTGTGGCCGCCAATCAGATCTGGCTGCGGCTGTGGGGGCAGGGCCTGGTGCGCACGCCGGAAGATTTTGGCGCCCGCGGCGAGCCTCCGACGCATCCGGAGCTGCTCGATTGGCTGGCGGCCGAACTGCTCAAGCGCGACAGTCGCAAGACACTGATTCGCGAGATTGCCCGCTCGGCAGTCTATCGCCAGGCGTCCCACCAGCGCAGTGTTCCTGGCGGCGGGCTGCGCAGCGAACTGATGTCGCTCGATCCCGAGAACCGGCTGCTCGCGCGGCAAAATCGGTTCCGAGTCGAGGCCGAGATCGTCCGCGACTTGCAGCTGGCGGCCGGGGGCCTGGACCACCGCCGGCTCACCTTTCCCTACCAGGGCCTCGACCAGCGTTTGACGACCGTGACCCGCCAGGCCCGCATCGAACCGAAACTGCTTGGCTAGTGCCAATCGTCCGGCCCGCCGCCAGGTTCGCCGGCCAGGCGTGTTTGCAAAAATGGCAGGCACGGACGACTGCCAAATCAGGCGTCAATGCGGGCCGCAACTGGCAGCCGGGGCGGGAGTTACGTCAAAACCACCGGCAAGTGAACAAATGGTACAAGATTTGCACCCAGTTCCAGGTGCGGATCAGCGACTGCCAGTTTGGCATTTTTGGATTGCCAGGTCTGGAGTGCGGCGACTTGTCGCCGCTTTGGGAATTTCGGATTCAGGCCGCGAAGCTCAGAGGCTGTTAAAACACGTAGCTGAAGTCGCCAGACTTCAGGAAATCCCGCCTGAACTCTGGCGAGTTCAGCTACGAGAAGGACAGGAAAATGAACAACCACCAGACTCCAGCGACGGAAAGTGCTCCCTTCGCACTTCGCGGGCCAAAGGTGGACGCTAACTATTCTAGCTGTTCTAAGGTTAAGGGCGCGATTAGCCTGTTTGTCGCTGTAAGTCGTTGTGGCGCAATGAATCGAGCGGCCGATAAGCGCGAGTTTTTTGGAAGATTAATTGTGTGCCAAAAGGGCGACTTCGGCGGTAGCAAGGGCACGAACCCCGGCGCTGTTGGGCAAGCGAGGCAAGTCAGGGCGAGGACGAGGACGAGGCGACGAGAACGGTGATGAGGAGCTACGATGATCTCTCCCATCCTCTCTCCAGGAGCTTTGCCATGCTGAACGAATCCACGCGACGCGAATTCTTGCAGGCCACCTCGGCTGCGATGGCGGCTGGGACACTCGGTGCCGCCACGGCCTCGGCCGCGCAAGGGGCCGGCGGAAAACTCGTCGTCGCCCTCGTCGGCTGCGGCGGGCGCGGAACGCACGACGCGGGCCTGTTTAAGAACACGCCCGGCGTCGAGCTGGCATATGTCTGCGATGTGGATGAGGCCCGCCGCGATTCGGCGGCCAGGTCGCTGGGCGTTCCCGCGGGCAGGGCTCTGGCCGATATGCGGAAGGTGCTGGACGACAAATCGGTCGACATCGTGATCGTCGCCACCCCCGATCACTGGCATTCGCCGGCCGCGATTCTGGCGTGCGATGCCGGCAAGCACGTCTATGTCGAGAAGCCGATCTCGCACAACATCCGCGAAAGCCGGCTATTGGTCGAAGCGGCCCGGCGGAACAAGGTGCATGTGCAGCATGGCACGCAATGCCGCAGCACGCCGATGATGATCGAGGCGGTGAAGCTGCTCAGGGACGGAATCATCGGCGACGTGCTCTCGGCGAAGTGCTGGAACATTCAGCGGCGCGGCGAGCTGCCCGCCGGTCGCGACACGGACCCGCCGCCCGGATTTGATTACGACAGTTGGGTCGGGCCGGCGACGATGATTCCGTACCGCACCAACCGCGTCCACAACCGCTGGACGATGTGGCATCACTTTGGCGCGGGCGAAGCGGGCAACGACGGCGTGCACGATCTCGATTACACACGCTGGGGGCTGGGAGTCGATGGGCATCCGACCAAGGTCTCCGCCCTCGGCGGAAAATATTTCTTCAATGACGATCAGGAATTCCCCGACACGCAGCAGGCGACGTTTGAATATGCGAGCGACGCCGCGCCGGGCAGCCGCCGGATGCTGATCTACGAGCAGCGGCTGTGGACGACGAACTACCCGCACCAGTGCGACAGCGGGGCCGAGTTTTACGGCACCAAGGGGCAGATGTTCCTCAGCCGCCGCGGCAAGGTCGAGGTGCTCGCCGATCGGAACAAGCCGGTCGAGGTCACGATTGCCCCCGGCGCTCAGAACGACGTGCTGCACGTGCAGAACCTGTGCGACGCGATTCGTAGTGGGGCGAAGCTGAATGCCGACGCACTGACGGGGCACCTTTCGACGGCGCTGTGCCACTGGGCGAACATTGCGACGCGCGTCGGGCGGTCGCTGACGGTCGATCCGCAGGCCGAGAAAGTCGTGGGGGACGACGCGGCCAATGCCCTTGTCCGCCGCGAATACCGCGAGCACTGGGGCACGCCCCGCGGGGCGTAGGGCCGTAGTCCCACACTCCGTGTGGGACATGGGGCGGCAAACGTGTTACGTTGCAAGCTCTGCGACTACATGCCATTGACGACGCCGAGCGCCGCCTGGCCCACACGGAGTGTGGGCCTACCTGTTGGCCAGGTGAGCTCCAATCACACGCTCCGCCAGCCGGCGGGCGATGGCGATCGTATCGCGGTTGCCGGTGACTTGCCGCGTCACGTAAGCCCCCTCCATGACGAGGCACAGTTCCTGGGCCAAAGCCCGCGGATCGGCCGCGCCCGCTTCGGCAGCCACCGTACTGACGATTTCTTCGATTTCCGATTTGCTCTTGCGCGCGGCGATGTGCGCCGGCTCGTGCGGCAGCGGAAACTCCATCGACACATTGACGAAGATGCATCCCTGGAAGTCGTCCGATTTCGTGAGCATCTCGACGACATCCATTAGCGCGCGGAGCTGACCCGCCGGAGACTCGCCGCCGCGCTGCCGCATCAATTGGCGAAAAGTGTCCTGCATCCGGCGATTCTGGTCCTCCAGGGCCGACAGCATCAGGTCGTCTTTGCTCTCGAAGTGCTTGTAGAACGCGGTTTTGCTGATGCCGACGTCTGCCAGGATCTGGTCGAGGCCGACGTTGCGGAAGCCGTCGCGATAGAAGCGTTTGATGGCGGCGTCGATCAGCCGCTGGCGGGTGTCTGAGGCCAAGTCGAATTCTCCCGGGAAAGAACAGAGGTGTACCGGTAGTAAACCCCAGGTGTACCACAAGTCAACTTACCAATCGCGGGCGAGCCGCCTCTTATTGGGCTGCACGCAGCGCCGGTGCTCGTGCGCATCGAGACGTTGACTCACTTGGAAAGCCCGAGAAAACCCATGAAACGAATCCTGTTCTTTGCGTATGGCGTCTTCTGCCACCTCCTTTTTCTGGCAGTGTTTGCCTGGCTGGCCGCCTTCGTCGGCAACTTGCTCCTTCCCAAGACGATCGATGCGCCGGTGGCCGGCGGGTCCCTTGCCGCGGCCGTCGCCATCGACCTTTTGCTCTTGGCGGCCTTCGCCGTGCAGCATTCGGTCATGGCCCGGCCGGCATTCAAGCGGCTGTGGACGCGCCTCGTGCCGACCCCCATCGAGCGGAGCACCTACGTGCTGATCTCGAGTCTGGTAACCATCCTGCTCATCTGGCAGTGGCGGCCGATTCCGCTGGTGATCTGGAATATTCAGCATCCGGTCGGCTGGTGGATCGCCGCGGCCCTCTTTGCCGCCGGCTGGCTGGCGGTGCCGGTCGTCACGCTGATGATCAGCCACTTCGACCTGTTCGGCACGCGGCAGGTGTGGCTGTACCTTCAAGGGAAGGAATACACGCCGCTGCCCTTCCGCACGCCGCTGGCCTATGCGTGCGTGCGGCATCCGCTTTACGTCGGTTGGGCACTTTCCTTCTGGGCGACGCCGACGATGACCGCCGGACACCTGCTCTTTGCCGGCGTGCTGACGGCGTACATGGCGGCGGCCGCCCTGGCGGAAGAGCGCGACCTCGTGGAGGTGTACGGCCAGGTGTACGAGGACTATCGCCGGCGAGTGCCCATGTTCGTCCCCGCTCTCCACTTGCTGCACAATCGATCCGACGAGCAGCGCGAGGTGAGCGATTCCGTCTCGTAGACAACGTTGTTCGCTCACGGAAGCATCACGATCGATCCGGTGGTCTTCCGGCCCGCGAGATCGCGATGCACCTGCTGTGCCTCTTGGAGCGCATAGGTGTGGCGGACTTCGAACTTCACTTTCCCCGACTGGACGATTTCAAACAGCTCCCGGGCCGTCGCCTCCAGGTCGGTGCGGGTCGCGGTATAAGTGGCCAGCGTGGGCCGCGTGACGTAGAGCGATCCCTTTTGGGTGAGCAGGCTCAGATCCAGCGCCGTCACCGGGCCCGACGCATTGCCGAAGCTGACCATGAGCCCCAGCGGACGCAGGCAGTCGAGCGAGCCCAGGAACGTGCTTTGGCCGACCGAGTCATAAACCACCGGCACTCCGCGGCCTCCCGTTATTTCACGCACCCGCGGAGCGAAGTCTTCCTTCGTATAGATGATCGTGTGATCGCAGCCGTGCGCCTTCGCCAGTTGCGCCTTTTCCGCGGAAGAGACCGTGCCAATCACGGTCGCTCCCAGGGCTTTGAGCCACTGGCAGGCAATCAGGCCGACGCCCCCCGCCGCGGCATGCAGCAGCACCGTGTCGCCTGGCTGCACCTTGTAAGTGCGGCGGAGCAGGTACTGCACCGTCATCCCTTTGAGCATCATGGCGGCGGCCTGCTGGTCCGTGATTCCGCCGGGCAACTTGACGAGGCGGCCCGCAGGCATCACCCGCGCCGCGCAATACGATCCGGGCGGGCCGCCGGCATAGGCCACGCGGTCGCCCGGCTTGACGTGCGTCACGCCTGGGCCGACCGCCTCGACGATCCCCGCAGCTTCGCTGCCCAGGCCGCTGGGCAGGGGCAGCGGATAGAGCCCCGAGCGGTGGTAGGTGTCGATGAAGTTGATGCCGATCGCGGTGTGGCGAATCCGCGCCTCGCCTTCGCCGGGATCGCCGACGGCAACGTCCTCCCACGTGAGGACCTCTGGGCCACCAGTCTGGTAGAAGCGAATGGCCTTGAACATGAAGTAGTAGGCACACTCCGTGTGCCGTCAGTTAAGCTGCTCGCCCCACTAATATAGCGGCCCTTGCTAGCGCGGTTCGCGACGCGATTCCGGCTGGACTGCACGAGCCCAACCGCAACATCAGCACGACGCCAATTCCAGAATGAACGCTGCACTTACAGCGAACGCGGCTCGAGTAAGTGCCAACTCACTTTGTAGGTTTAGGTGGTGGTTGAGATGTGGCCTCGCGCTGGCGGTTCTCGGATTCTACACGTGCGGGCTCTTGGGGCGGTTGGGTTTTGGGCAGTGCGGTGCGAGCGGACCAGCGCCGAACATTCATCGCGAGCATTTGGCCGCGGGCTCGCGCGTCAGGATGCACAGCTTGATTGGACGGATGCATGGCAACTTCCTTTCCATGAAGCGAATTTATCTTGATTGGGAAGCACCCCTCAATCGGGCGGGGCACAC
>JAKEHX010000062.1 GCA_022614795.1 Planctomycetaceae bacterium
GGGCTTGCCGTCGATCAGCACAGTGCAAGCGCCGCACTGGCCCTCGCCGCAGCCGTATTTGGCCCCGGTCAGGTCGAGGTCGTCGCGGAGCACGCTGAGCAGCGGCCTGTCAGGCTGTGCCTCCAGCCGGACCGCTCGGCCATTGAGGGTGAGCATCGTGGGCATGACCGGCCCTCCAGGGCAAGTTGGAGCTTGGGAATTCAAACGGCTTTCGATGCCGATCAACCAAACAATTCCCGAATGGGTTCGCCGTCATCGACCAGGGCCAGCGGCCGGTCGAGCGTGTCGCGAAACAGCGTCGTGCGCGGGTTGATTCCCAGGTGATGATAAACGGTGGCCGCGACATCTTGCGGCGTGATGGGCCGCTCGACCACGTGCTCGCCGCGCGGGCTGGAGCGGCCGATCGTCTGCCCCATGCGCATGCCGCCGCAGCCGAACAGGACGCTGAACGTGTTGCCCCAGTGGTCGCGGCCGGCGTTGGAGTTCATCCGCGGCGTGCGGCCGAACTCGCCCATCGCCACGACCAGGGTCTTCTCATAGAGGCGCCGATCGATCAGATCCTTCACCAACGCCCCGATTGCCCGGTCCAGTGGCGGAATGAGCAGCCGCGCTCCTTCTTCGGTCTTGTATTGACCCGTCGAGCCGTGGTGGTCCCAAGGGACGCAGTTGACCGTCACGAACGTGACGCCACTCTCGACGAGCCTCCGGGCCAAAAGCGCGCTCTGACCGAACGTGTGGCGACCGTATTCGTCTCGCAGCGAGTCGGGCTCCCGCGAGATGTCGAAGGAGTCCCGCACGCGGCGGCTGGTCAACAGGTCCAGCGCCGACTGTTGGTGCTCGTCCAAATCGCGCATTTCGCGTTCGGAGGTGCGTTGCAAGCGGTCGAGCTCGCCGCGGAGCGTGCGGCGGTCGGCGATCCGCTCCAGCGTCAGATCGCCCTGGAGCGTGAGGTTACGGACCGCAAAATCCTTCTCGTTGGGATCGGAGTTGACGATGAACGGATTCCAGCCGCCGCCCAGGTAAGCAGCGTAGTGGAACAGGTTGTCGGTGCCGCCGCGGAGGTGCGGGACCGCGACATAAGGCGGCAGACCCGGACGATTTGAACTGCGAACGCGGGCCACCGCCGAGCCCAGAGCGGGCCGTCGCTGCACGCGGTTATCGGGGGCGTTGAAGGCCGGCCCTTCAAAGCCCGTCAGCATCCAGTGGTTTCCCTTGGTGTGGTCCCCCGATCCGTGCTGCACGGTCCTGAGCACCGCCAGGTGCTGCATGATCGCGGCCTGCCGCGGCATCAGCTCGCTGAACTGCACGCCGGGCACCGACGTTTCGATCGCACCCAAAGGTCCACGGTATTCAGCCGGGGCCTGCGGCTTGGGGTCCCAGGTCTCCATATGCCCCGGGCCGCCGCTGAGCCAGATCAGGATCACGCTGGTTCCGGCGGCTCCAGAACGGACAGCGCCTTCCGCCTGGAGGCGTGTCATTTCAGCCAATGTGAGGCCGCCGACTCCCAGCGCTCCGGCCTGAATAAATCCGCGGCGGGAGCAGGGATCGTTGCCGGATCGTCGCCAGGCGCTGACGCGTAACATGAAACTCATGACAGGCTAGAAGCCTGCCCCACTTGATGCGCCAAACCACACATCAAGATAGTGCCATTTCTGCGGCACAATCAAGACAGAGCGGTGTGCAATTCGGAGGTGAACACGTAGCTGAAGTCGCCAGACTTCAGGAAATCCTGCCTGAACTCTGGCGAGTTCAGCTACGGGGCCAGCTTCTAGAACAACCGGTTGTAGCCGTTGAGCGCGGCCACCCGGTAGGCCTCGGCCATCGTGGGATAGTTGAACGTCGTGTTGATGAAGTACATCAGCGTGTTGTTCGGAGGCGGCTGGTTCATGATGGCCTGGCCGATGTGCACGATCTCGCTGGCATTGGCCCCGAAGCAGTGAACGCCCAGGATGGCCAGCGTTTCGCGGTGGAAGAGCAGTTTGAGCATGCCCACCTTCTGTCCGGTGATCTGGGCCCGGGCGAGGGTCCTGAATTGGGCATGGCCGACTTCATAGGGGACGTTCTCGGCGGTCAGCTCGCGCTCGTTCTTGCCGATCGAGCTGATCTCGGGGCTGGTGTAGATGCCGGTCGGAATGTCGTGGGCCAGGAGCTTCGCGCATTCGTCTCCCAGGATGTGCAGGGCGGCCGCCCGGCCCTGCATATAAGCCGCACTGGCCAGGGCGGGCGGACCGATGACGTCCCCCACGGCGTAGATATTGGGTACCGTCGTCGCATAGCGGTCGTTGACGGCGAGGTTGCCGCGGCTGTCAGGCACCAGGCCCACTTTATCCAAACCCAGATGGTCGGTGTTGCCGGTGCGGCCGTTGGCCCACAGGAGAATGTCGGTCTTGATCTTCTTGCCGCTTTTGAGGTGGAGGATGACGCCGTCTTCGACCCCTTCGATCTTCTCGTACTGCTCGCCGTGGCGAATGAGGGCCCCTTTTTCGCGGAGGAAGTAGCTCAGGGCGTCGCAGATTTCATCGTCAAGAAATTCGAGCAGTTGATTCCGCGTGTTGACCAGGTTCAGCTTGCTTCCCATGTTGCGGAACATCGAGGCATACTCGCAGCCGACGACGCCGGCCCCATACACGGTGATCGACCACGGCGTAAACGTGAGGTTGAGGATGGTGTCGCTGTCGAAGATGCGGGGATGGCTGAAATCGACATCGGGCGGGCGATAGGGGCGGGCGCCCGTGGCGATGACGAAGTTCGCAGCGGTGATCCGCTCGCAGGCCCCGTTTTCTTCGCAGACTTCGATCGTGTGCGGATCGGCAAAGCGGGCCGCGCCGCTATAAATCTTGACGCCGTTCTTCTCGTAAAAGCCGCGGCGGAGGTCCTCCTGCTGGTTGATGACGCTCTCGGCCCCTTTGCGGAGCTGGGGGAAGGTCAGCTCGATGTTGACGCCGACTTCGCGGAAGAGCGGGTTGCTGTTGGCCTCGGTCATGCGGAAGATCGCGAACCGCAGGGCCTTGCTGGGGATGGTCCCCCAGTGGGTGCAGCCGCCGCCGATGCGGGAGTAGCGTTCGACGGCGGCGACAGCGAGGCCGCGCTTGACGGCCTGCATGGCGGCCCCTTCGCCGCCGGGGCCCGTGCCGATGACGATCAGGTCGAACTTAAATTGCGACGGCGATTTTCCGGCCATGCGAGCGGCCTTGTTCCCGAGGAATTTCCGCGAGCAATGGCAATCATAGGCCACTGGGCAAGTGCCGTTGAGGTGGCATCCAAGGCGATGCGCGCTCGAAAACCTGTTCGACCTGTGGATGGCGATCGCGAAACTGCCGCTGCATGCCGCAGCAAAGGACTTCTGCCACTACGCAAAGGCTTCGCGGAGCTGGTCGAGATACTTCGCACTCTCCTCGCGCGGGTTGCCGTCTTCTTCGTATTCCAGTACGACATAGCCGCGGTAGTGGGCTTCGCGGAGGATTCTGGCCAGTCGCTTCATGTCGGCGGGAACTTTCTTCTTATCAGGTCCGGACATCACGACCTTGATCTGCGCGTTCAGAGCGTAGGGGGCGATCCGTTCGAGCTCCGCATAAGGATCGTCGGAGTGGAAGTTGCCGCTGTCGAGGTTTATGCCGAACCAGGGGCTTTGGACGTCGCGGACGAATTTCAGAATTCCCTCGGCCGTGTCTGTTGGTCCGCCGTGGTTTTCCAGGGCCAGGTGCACGCCGTGTTTGCCGGCGTAGTCGCAACATTCCTCGATCGCCTGCACCATCAGCGAGTGGGCCTGGGGCTCGGTCTGGTCCTTCTTCAGGTGGCCGGCGAAGATGCGGATCACCGGGGCGCCGAGGATTTCGGCATATTCGATCCACGTCTTCACGTTGGCGATCTCGGTGCTCCGCTTCTCGCCGGGGGGATGGCCAAAGTCGTTGCCCACCGCCGTGCCGGAGACATCGAGCCCCAGCCGGAAGCATTGCCGGCGGAGCGTGCGCAGGTATTCGGGCGTCGTGTTCTTCGGAAAGTAGTACGACGTCAGCTCGGTCCCTTCCAGGCCGAACTTCGCGCAGTCGTCGATGAAGTCGGTGAGCGTGAGCTTCGGCGAATCCCCCTTGAGGAGCTCGCGGTAGCTATAGGCCGCCAGGCTGAATTTGAATTTCGGCTGGCCGTTGCGTGGAATCGGCTCGATGGCCGCGCCAGTGGAAGCGAAAGCGGCAGAGACGGAGGCAGCGAGGAATTGGCGGCGGCTGGGCATGGGCGGCCTCGGAGGGAATGGCGGCAGGAAGGCAGGCTTCTTGGAACGCCCGAATTGTAGGCGATCGTCGCTGGCAATTTTAGAGGCGGCGGAGTTGGAAGTTCATGACGGTCGGCTGCCGGGGGTCAGTACCAAGTACTCTGTACTAAGTACCAAGTACCTCCACCGACCATCCGCCCCTCACACCTGATCCGCCACGACTCTACCACTCACTACTCCACTCACTTCCAGGCCACCGGCTTGGCGCCGGCCCACAGGTCCTCAAGCCGATAGAAGTCGCGGCTGGCGGCGTCGAACAGGTGGACGACAATTGAGCCATAGTCGAGCAGGATCCAGTGGCTGTCTTCGTAGCCCTCGACGCTGAGGCGGCGGTGGCCGAATTGCTTTTGCAGCACGTCGTCGATGCCGTCGCTGATAGCCCGAAGCTGTCGGTTGCTCGTGCCCGTGGCGATGACGAAGTAGTCGAAGATCGACGTTTGCTCCCGCATGTCCAGCACGACCACGTTTTGCCCGCGGTTGTCCTCGGCTTCGCGAGCGGCCGCGGCGGCCAGCTCCAAACTTCGCTCGGGACTGGTCCGCACGACCGGCTGGCTGAGGGTTAGTGCCACTCTGGTTCCTTTCGTATGAGACTGAGAAGCCCTCTTACGAATTCATTCTATTCCGAGGGGAGGGGAATGACAGGGGCGTTTGTTCGGGGCGGGGGGACGGGGTCGGGATCAGGAGTCGGATGGTCGGAAAGCCCGGATTACCCGGTTGCCGCTGACACGCTTTATCAGCCGTTTCATTTCCAGGACGCTGACGGTCGAGAGGACATTGTGCACGGCCAGGCCGCTGGCGACCACCAGATCGTCGATGCTGGTGGGCTCGTCGGTGACGGCGTCCAGGACCGCCTGTTCCGGTTCGTTCAGTTGAAGCTCAGCCGGATGGCGGACCTCGCGACCATCCTCGCGCGGGGTGGGCGAGGCGAGCGGGCCGAGTTCCTCCAGGATGTCATCGACCGATTCGACGAGCCTGGCCCCGTCGCGAATCAGCTTGTGGCAGCCACGCGACATGCGGCTATCGATTCGGCCGGGGACGGCGAACACATCGCGGCCCTGTTCGTGCGCGTGTGTCGCCGAAATCAGGGCGCCCGAGCGATCGGCCGCCTCGACCACGAGCAAGCCCAGGGAAAGGCCGGTGACGATTCGGTTGCGCTGCGGAAAGGCGCCTGCCAGCGGCGGCGCGAGAGGCGGATTCTCGCTGATCACCGCGCCGTGAAGGCAGATTTCAGCCGCAAGCTCCGCGTGCTCCGGCGGATAGACATTAAGGACGCCGCTCCCCAGGACGGCCAGCGTTCGGCCGCCCGCTTTGAGTGCGCCGCGATGGGCGGCAGCGTCGATGCCGCGGGCCAGGCCGCTGACGATCGTGTAGCCGGCGCGCGCCAGACCGCCCGCCAGCCGCTCGGCTTGGGCCAGGCCGTAGTGCGTTGCATGCCGCGTGCCAACAATCGCGACGGCCAGGCCGTCGGCAGGCACGATGTTGCCGCGAACGAACAGTACGCCCGGCGGATCGGGAATCTCCTTCAGCCGCGAGGGATAGGCCTCGTCGGATTCGACGATCAGCGACACATTCCGCTCGCGGCAGCGGGCCAGCTCGGCCGCCACATCGACTTCGCGCCTGGCGGCGGAGATCGCCCGACTGATCTTCGTGCCGATGCCGGCCAGCTCGCGCAGCTCGCTGGGCGCGGCGGCCAGCACTGCCTCAGCCGAGCCAAAGTGGGCGAGGAGCGTCTTGCGAATCCGCGGTCCCACACCGGGCACCAGCGACAAGAGCACCTCGGCAACCACGCGGTCGGGGACCTGGTTGTCGGCGGCGTGGCTGTGAGTGGATTGGCTGTTGGCGGCCAGGGCAACGTCGGCAGAGTCGGCTGCGGTCATGCGAAGATTCTAAGCCGACTTCTCCGCCGGAAGAAAGCCGATCAGGATGGCCATCCGCACCAGCTCGGGCAGCGACGAGGCCGACATCTTCTTCATGATGTTCGACCGCCGCAGCTCGACCGTCCGCAGGCCAATGTCCAGATCGACTGCGATCCGCTTGTTCGGCAGCCCTTCGAGCAATTTGCGGAGGACCTCCACCTCGACTTCGGTGAGCGTCGTCAGGCGGGATTCGATCTCCCCCTTTTGCTTCCGCAACGTTTGCTGCGACGTGTCCTTGTCGAGCGCCTTCTGAATCGCCTGCCAAAGCTCCTGGTCCTGACACGGCTTCTCGAGAAACGTCAGGGCCCCGCTCTGCATTGCCTTGACCGCCATCGGCACGTCGGCGTAGCCCGTGATGACGATCGCCGGCAGCGTGCTCTGGCGGGCCTGGAGCTGCTGCAAAAGCTGTAGCCCCGACATGCCCGTCATACGGACATCGACCACGAGGCAGCCGGTCATCTGCGGGTTGAAATGCGCCAGGAACTCTTCCGCACAGGCGAAGCCCTTGGCGCGCACGCCCTTCAGTCCGACGAGGGCCAGTACCGACTCGCGGGCAGCCGCATCGTCATCGACCACAAATACCGTGGCGCCGGGATCCATGGGATATCCCCCTCTAAACCGTGGCGGTTGCGCTGCTTCTATTGGAGCATGCCTTGCGGTCGACCGCAAACAGTCTGAGAGACTGTTTCAAAACACGTAGCTGAAGTCGCCAGACTTCAGAAACTCCGCCTGAAGTCTGGCGACTTCAGCTACTGAGAGGTTGTGAATCTTTCGTAGCTGAAGTCGCCAGACTTCAGGTTTTTCTGCGGATTCGGAACTCTGGCGAGTTCCGCTACGGGATTCATTCACA
>JAKEHX010000578.1 GCA_022614795.1 Planctomycetaceae bacterium
ATCTGAAAATCCCGCACACTCGGCGGCCTCTTGGCCACCACGCTCAAACCACTGGCGGTCGCAATCATCGCGTCTCTCCTTACTCAGGGCCTGAAAAACTCATTTCTCGAAAGGCCCATTAAGCGCGATGACCGTGACTAGTCTGGTCGTAAGATGGGTAAGATGCGACGCAAGTCTTGTCTCCGAAATCACTTACAATCTATAAAACTCCCGCAGACCGCGCGACAATCCTTCATTTCTCCTGGACCTTGGAATTTGGACCTGGAACTTCGAACCTGGAACTTCGCACGTTGAACCTTGCGATTCTTTCCCGTCCTTGGTTTCATACTGCCATGTCGAAAGTCATCGCACATCGCCGCCGCGGCTTTACGCTCGTGGAACTCCTGGTCGTCATTGCCATCATCGGAGTGCTGGTAGCGCTGCTCCTGCCCGCGGTGCAAGCCGCCCGCGAAGCCGCCCGCCGCACCAGTTGCCAGAACAACTGCAAGCAGATCGGTTTGGCGCTGCACAATTTTCACGACACCTACCTCGGCTTTCCCAAGGCGGGCAAACGCTCAAATGAACTGAGCTGGCACGTCTTCGTGCTCCCCTTCCTGGAGCAGGGCAATTTGTACGGGCGCTTCAACCTGGCCGCGGGCCCGTTCAACGGCGCCCCCAACAACACCGGACCGCTGAAAAACGAGCTCGCCCTGACGCAGATGCCGGTCTATCTCTGTCCGAGCAGCCCCGTGAAGCAGATGCTCACTAGTGCGCCGCACAATGTGAACACGCCCGAGATCATCAATAACGTCGTCCCTTATACGACGCACTACTACGGCGTCATGGGCCCCCTGGGAACCAACCCCGCCAGCGGGACCGCTTATCCCGTCGAGAACGCTGGCTCGCTCGCCACGCACGGCGGCTTTGCCACCAGCGGCATTTTTGTGCGCGACGCGGTCAATCCCAATCCCAACGTTGGCCCCGACCCAGGCACGCGCATGGCCCAGGTCACCGATGGCACGTCCAGCACGCTGCTCGTGGGCGAGCTCTCGTGGTTCAACATCCGCACCGGCACCCGCTATCGTTCGTGGGTCCGCGGCTGCGACACCGCCCCGGTCTGCGCGGGATCGAGGAATGTGGTCAACGCGATCAATTCGCCGTCGATTGCCGTCTTCAACAACATCGCTTTCGGCAGCATGCACCCCGGCGGGGCAAATTTCATCCTCGGCGACGCGTCGGTCAGGTACATTGCCCAAACCATCAATCTCGGAACGTACCGCTCCCTGGCCAGCCGCGACGGCGGCGAAATACTTGGCGATTATTAGACTAGGGCAACTCAACCACGCCTCGCGCATGAACCAGTCCCGCCGCCTCCCGATCCTGATAATCGTCTTGGTTCTGGCCGCCGCCATGCTGCCGGGCTGCGGCGGCCCGACCATCTACCACCTCTCGGGCAAGGTCAGCTTTGCCGGGCAGCCGCTGCCTGCGGGGGTCATCTATTTTGATCCCGACTACACGCAGAAGAACGATGGCCCTCAGGGCTATGCCTTCATCAAGGACGGCGTCTATCGCACGTCAGCCGAAGGGGGCGCGGGCGTGCTCGGCGGACCCTATTTGGCCCGGATCGAAGGCTTCGACGGCCAGCCGGGAGCTGAGCTGCCGCTGGGCCGGCCGCTGTTTACCGACTTCAGCCAGCCTCTGGAGCTGCCGGCCGCCGATTCGGTCCAGAACTTCGAGATTCCCGGCAACTAGAATTCGGATCCGACGTTGTCACGAAGGCCCGATGCTCCATCCGCTCAGCCCGCTTCAGCGGGCGCCCTGTTTGCCACCGCCTTCAGGCGGTGGTTAGCAGGGCCCATCGCCATTTGAATTCCAGCAGGCTTCAGCCTGCTTCAGGGCGTTGGCTTTAGCGCTGTGCCGCTGACCGACTACTTGGCTAAAGCCGTCATGAAGCCGGCTCAAGAGACAGTCCGCCTTATAGCTGCTGTCATTTGCCGGAATTGTGCTGGCTGATGCGAATCGAGTTCGTCCATGCTTGCTTTCCACGTGGCGTCGCAATGAAGAACGGTGGAACGGATGCCCGTCATCATCGTTCTAGCCGCAGAAATACAACGCTAGCTGCGAAGTGCTTGAAGGCGGACTGTCTCTGAAGCAGGCTGACCGGCGGTGTTGGCCCACTTCAGGCGGTGGGCCGCGGAACCCAACGCGGATTAACCGGACCGTCCTCCGATTTGACTCCCGTGGGCCAACATGCGACGATCTTCAGCGGGCAAGTCGTCTGAAAGCCCTGACCATTGGTCAGGGTGAACCCTGGCAGCGTTCGGCATGCGCGAAGTGAGCGTCCGCTGCGTATCACCCCGACCACTGCTCGGGGCTTTATCAAGGAGCTGGGCCGTGCGCTTTTCATTCGCCGCCGCAGCTTGTCTCGCCATTGTTGCCCTTGCGCCACTTGCCATAGCCCAAGACTTGAGGCCCGGTGTCCGCGGCCTGGCGACCCGCGCGCCGGCCGAAATGAAAATCGACGGCGACCTGACCGAGTTCAAAGGCTCGTTTTGCACGCCGGTCAACTACTTCCATCCGCAAGCCAAGGAGCGGGCCGCCCAGTTCTTTTACATGTGGGACGACGAGGCGTTCTACGCCGGCCTGCGCACGCTCGACACCAAGCAGGCCAATCACGCACCCGACGACCGGCTGTGGGAAGGGGACGGCGTCGAATGGTATTTCGACACCCGCCGCGACGAAAACTTCCGCGGCCTCGATTGGGGCCAGGGTGCGGTCCACTGCTACTGGACCGGATACAACAAAACCGAGCTGAGTCCGCGGTTTTGCCTGCGGCCCGGCTATCTCGACGCGATTCCCAAGACGGGCGTGCTGGTCGGGGCGCGGAAGACCGACTACGGCGCGGAGGTCGAGTTCAAGCTCCCCTGGGTCAATTTTCCCAACTTCAAAGCGGCCAAGGGGGAGGTCATCGCCCTCGATGCCGAGCTGTGCTACAGCGACAGCGGCCCGCGGGTCGATCGGATTTTTGCCTATGGCAGCCCGCTCTGCGTCCAGCAGCCGGCGGGTCAGGGCATGGTGCAGCTCGTCGAGCGGCTCGAGCCCCGCTACTGGAAGCAATGCGGGGCGGTGATGATGCCGCTGCGGTGCGATACGCCCTGGAACCAGCCGACCAAAGCGCTGGTCACCGGCAAGCTAACGCTGCCGCCCGACCACGCGGACCAGATCGGCAAGATCGTGTTCCGCGTCGCGGACCTCGAAGGCAAGACGCTCGGCGAATATCCCGGCAGCGTCGAGAATCTTCACGAAGCGGGCCGCTTTCAGCTGGCCGAGGCCGAGTGGCCCAGCGACGTCGCGATCCCCGGACTACACGCGCTCATCGCCATCGTCCATGGCAAGGACGGCAGCGAGCTGTGCCGCATCGCCCCGCGGATGGTCAGCGCGGGGTGGGTGCAGGGGTATTGAAATGACGAATGTCGAAATCCGAATGACGAAGGAATGACGAAAGCCAAATGGCGAATGGCAATGGTCCTTCGTCATTCGTCCACATTGATTCGTCATTTAATTTTCGACATTCGTCCTTCGAAATCTGCAAGTCTTTACCAGGTTGATAGTTGCGTCGCGGCCGGCCGCGTAGTGGGTCGGCAATTTGTCGTGCGTCCCCCGCTTCTGGTACTTTAGAGAAGTCCGCCCCGTACTCGCGCCCCTCGCCCAATGCCCGTCCGCTTTGCCTGCCCTCACTGCCGCCAGAAGCTGAGCGTCAGCTCGCGCAAAGCGGGCCGCGAGGCGAACTGTCCGCGCTGCCACAAGCTCCTCACGATTCCCGCCGCGCCGCCCGAAGTCGAGCGGCCTCGTCCACAGATTCCTGACGCGCAGCCCGCCGCCAACAACACAGCGCAGCCCGAGACCGCGCCTGTCAGCGAACCGGAAGCTGCCGCGCCGACAGAATCCGCCGCGGCATCGTTTGAGGATCCGCCGCATTTGGACTATGGCGGCCCGGAAGATTTCGAGCTCGTATTCGACACGTCCGACGATGAAGCGGTTGCCGCACCGGCCCCGTCGCATCCCGATCTGATTGCCGTGCCGCGGCTGGTGCTCTATCTGCAAGGGGGTCTGCTCGCCGTCGTCGCGCTGGTGTCGTTTGTACTCGGGCTGATGGCAGGCGGCGCTTTCTCCGGCGGCACGGCACAGAGCGCCCCGCGCGCGCTGACCCTCGAGGGCACGATCAACTACGCGTCGGGCAACCGCAATCTGCCGGACCATGGAGCCGTCGTCGCCGTCATTCCGGAGAGCGGCCTGCGGCCCCAGCGCAAGGCCCCCGTCAGCGGCTTGCGGCCCGATGACGCTACGCCCGACGAGAATCATCACGGCATCGCCGTCCTCCGCGAGCTCGGCGGCGGCTATGCGCGGACCGACGACCACGGCCGTTTTCAAGTTCGTGTGCCCGGGCGGGGCAAGTACCTGGTGCTGGTGATTTCCAGTGCCCGCCAGGTGCACAGCCTCGACGACATCCAGACCGCCGACCTGCTCAAGCTGGGCCCCTTCTTCGACAACGCCGCCGGGCTGTTGGGCCGCCAGCAATATCGGCTGACCTCCGAAATCGTCCGCAACGACCGGCAGCTCAACGTCGTATTTGAATAGATGCAGCCGGCAATTGGCGACGCCTGCGGCGATGCCCGCCCCGAGCGGTCGACTTTCGCCGCCGCTTGCCGGACGGCGATTTTGGCCGGCAAAACACGGCCGTGGCGTCGAACCAGACCTGTCGGCCGTCGGCGCAGGTGACCACGTCGAACAGCCGGCCGTCCCGTTCGACGAGCGCCTGGGAGGCAAATTCGCGGCCTAAACAATCGAGCAAATCGTGCTCGTCGCTGGCATGGCAAATCGCGTATGGAGCCGCCTCGGTGCCGTCGCCGGTCGCCAACAGGCCCCGCAGCGAGAGCACAAAGAGCATCCGCGCGAGCTCGCCCGTTTCCTCGTCTCCCAGCGCCTCAGCCGCTTCCGCCGTGATGTAGTGGACCCGCGGCGAGAGGACTTTCGACGCGGGCAATAGCTCCACCCGCGCGAGCACTTCCTCGTACGCCTCCGCCTCGAGCAGCCGCACCAGCTCCGCCAGGTCGGCGGCTTGGATCGGCAGCGGCGTTCTTCGCAAGACGGCATCGCGGACGGCGAGATAATTCTCGCGCGTCGGCGACTCGACAAACTGCGTGAAGCGGCGTTGCATACTCCTGCTCTCACGGTCCCGCGAGTGCGACGATTGCGGCTGCAAGTTCCGGAGCAACCGAATTGGATGAGTCTCGTCGCACTCGTTACGTCTTCAGCGTAATCAAAGCGCGGGCGCCAGTGCAATGAGTCAGTGCGCCAGAAGAGAAAAAAAAGTTTGAGGGCGCGTCAGTGGTCAGTTGTCAGTGGCCGACAACTGACAACTGACGACTGACAACTGACACTTCACGCAATCACCTCGCGCTTCCGCAATACGTAGTCCCACACGACGTAGCGATCCAGGTCGCGACCCGCGGTGAAGAACACGCGCCCCTTGGTGCTCTCCGCCAGGCGATACGCAAAGCGAATGTCGTCTTCCGATTGCGACCAGCTCGGCACGAGGAACAGGTTGATCGTGATTCCGTCGCGGGCACACTGCATGCCCTCGCGCAGCGTCGCCGCTTCAGTCAGCGGATCGGCCGGGTAAAGCATGTACAGCCACGAGTCCTGGAAGTGTGCCGTGGGCAGGCCGTCGGTGATCAGAATCACCTGCTTGTTGGGCGTGTCCTGCGTGGCCAGGAACTGACGCGCCAGCTGCAAAGCCCGCTGAATATTCGTGAAATGCGGCGGAATCGCGTGCTCGCTCACGTCATCGCGGCTCATATCGACCTTCAGCCGCACCAGCGGATCGAAGATCGTCACGGGCTTGGGCATGAGCTCGATGATCTTGCCCGGCGGGGTGGGGCGGGCGAAGGTGAACATCTCGATCAATTGCAGGAAATCGCCCGGATATTCCCGGCGAATCAGCCCCTCCAGGGCCAGCGCCATCCGCTTGACGTGGGCATATTGCCCGTCGTAGCGCATCGAGCCGCTCATGTCCATGATCACGACCGTCGCGCATTTGGGGCTGTTGCGCGTGCGGTGAATGACGATGTCTTCCTGCTTCATCAGCACGGGCAAGCCGCCGCCGCGGAGCCCGCCGGTAGAAATACTGCGGAGCATCGCGTTGACCAGAGACTGCGGAATGTCCATGTGCGCCAGCGAATCGCCGAACTCATACGACTTCGTCGCTTGCAGCTCGACCGCCCCTTCGCCCAGGATCGGTCCCTGGTGCCGGCCGCTGCGGGCGGATTGCAAGCTGCTGAAGATCCGTTCGAGCAGCCGCCCCTGAAACACGCGGTAGGCCTTGGGCGTCAAACGAAACGCCCGGCCGTCGCGCTCCAGGCCCTGCCGCTCGGCCATCTCGCGGACGTAATTCTCGACCATCCGCTGCAGCTCTTCCAGCTTCTGCATGTCGCCCGGCTCGGTGAAGTGCTCGAGCAGATCGAGGTCGATCAGGCCAATCTGCGCGTTCTTGCGGGCCTCTTCGAGCTGTTTAAGCAGCTCGTCGATTTTCTCCAGCTCTTCCTTCACGGCGATCGCTTCCTCGACCGACAGCGGCGTGCGGCCCGTGAAATTGTATTTGGCGGCCAGCGCATCGACCTGATACTTCTGTCCGAGCGTCTCGACCAGCGACAGCAACTGCCGGGCGAAGCGCGACCGCTCGTCGCCGGCCGCGTACCACAGCATCTCCAGATCGCGCAGCTGCTCCTCGGCAAACGAGCGGCGAAAACGATCGCGCAGCTTCGCGGGCGGCTCGATTTTGCCGCCGGCCCGCTCGTATTCCTTGCGGGCCAGATTCTGCACCGAGTCGGTTTCGTACTTGGCGAGAATTTTCCGCTTCCGCTCGAGCAGCATCGCCAAGAGAGCATCGATGCTCGGCCCCAAGCCGGCGATCTGGCTCGGATCGAGCCGCACCGCCCGGGCCAGCTCGGCCTCGGTCAGCCGGCGACCGTCGCCGAACATCAAAAAGTGTTCCAAAGCCGGCGACACCAGGTCGGGCAGCGGCTGCGTAGGAGCGGGCAGGTTGACCGGATCGTACTTTTGGTACGTGTGAATGATCCCGCCTAGTTTCGGTGGAACGAGCCTTTGATCTGCCATGCCGTCATTCTACGGAAGCGCTGGGGGGTCGGGAGTCGGAGGTCGGAGGTCAGAGGTCAGAGGTCAGAGGTTTGAAGTTCCTGGCTCCTGGCCCCTGACTCCCGACCCCCGACCCCCGGCGATTCCACTGCCCCCAGCCACCGCCCATACCGCGTGCTGGCCGTGCATGCGGCGCCGACCAGGCAGCCGATCGATGCCCCGACCAGCACGTCGCTGAGAAAGTGCGACTGTGACTGGATCCGCTCAAAGCCAGCGAGCGCGGCAAATGAGGCAAACAGCCACCATCCGCGGGGATAGAGCGCGCTCAGCGCGACGGCCAGTCCGACCGCCGTCGCGGTGTGGCCCGACGGGAACGACTGGAGGCGGTAATCAACAGAGAAAAACGGCAGCCAGCCCACGAAGGTGTCTAGCACTTGCCCGCCTGCATCGGCAAATCTCGGCCGCTGGCGGGCGACGAGCAGCTTGATCGCGTTGGCCAGCAGGCCCGCGCCGAAGGCGGACACTGCCAATCGCGGCACGACGCGCCAGCCCCGCCGATCGAGCACCGCGGCCAGCAGAATGATCAACCCCACGGTGACGCCATGGGCGAAAGCTTCCGACAATTCAACCAGGCTTTTCAGATCCCCCGGCAGCCGGTCCTGCTTCACGAATCGGGCCACGGGCAAATCGACCAGCAAGGCCAGCGCGGCCGCCAGCGCCAGGACCACCGCCAGCAGCACCAGCCGCGCCGCCGCGGGACCGGCGTCGGGAGCGGCGAGCGGTCGATCGGGCCGGTCTGCTAGCGAGTGCGACATTTCGGCGGATTTTCGCAGCCCAGCGTCGAATTGCCAAGTCGAAACGTCTGGCCCGGCGGGGGCGGTTCTGCTATATCCCGGCCCTTGGACTCCCTGCGCTGGCATACACCCAGACGGAAACAAAGGCGACGAAGGGCCAACGAATGCCAAGGCTGAACTGGGCCAATTTGCATTTGGCAATTCCTGTTTTGCAATTTGCAATCGGAACGTCAATCGATTGCAAATTGCAAAGTAGGAATTGCAAAGTACAAATTTGTCGCGCGCCGCGTCAAAGCGCCTGGTTCCTGTTGCTCGCCTCGCTGGCGATGTCGACCGCCGGCTGCGCGGACGGCATCGTCCCCGAGCTGCGGTCGCTCAATCCCTGGGTCCGCCAGCAGTGGCAGGAAGACGAGGCGTTCGGCCCGACGTTTTACAGGAAGGTTTCCGATCTGGCAGCCCTGCGATCGTCTGCGTCCTCCCTTTCGCCCGCCGACCGCGAGCAAATCGCCCAGGAGTTGGCCACGCGGCTCAAGGACGAGCCGAGTGCCGCCATGCGGATGGAGTTGGCGCGGACGCTGGGTGAATTGCCGGCTGAATCGGCGCAAGCGGCCCTGGCCGCGACGCTGGCGGATGAGAATCCGCAGGTCCGCGTGGTCGCGTGCAAGGCGCTCGGTCGCCGGCAGTCGGCCGAAAGTCTCGAGTCGCTGGGCAAAGTGATTGCGGAAGACACCGACCTCGACGTGCGGATCGCCGCGGCTCGCGAACTGGGTCGCTTCAAAGACCCCGCCGCCGCCCAGGCCCTGCGGCCGGCGCTCGACGACCGCGACGCCGCCCTGCAAGGGATGGCCATGCAGTCGCTGCGCACCGTCACGGGCAAGCGGGAATTCGCCAACAGCGTCCCGACCTGGCGGCAGTATCTCGACGGCGGCAATCCGGCCCCGCCCCCCGGTCCGACGCTGGCCGAATCGCTCCAGAAGTATTGGTATTGGTACTAAAGTAGTAGGCACACTCCGTGTGCCGTCTGAATCACGGCACACGGAGTGTGCCTACTACTATCGCCCCGCACTCGTCTCCTACAATGCCCGTGGGGCAATCGGAGTTGGCCAGCGGCCAAGGAGGCAGTCGTGCGTGCGGCCGGTTTTGTGTGCTCTGTAATCGGGACGCTGCTTTTCACCTTGGATCGCGCGGCGGCCCAACCACCCGCGGGCCGACCGTATGACGGAATTCAGGCAGGCCTCGACGCCTTTCGCCTCGCCGAAGAGCAGCGGCAGGCGGCCTTGAATGTCCAACTGGCGACCAACGCGCGGGTGCGGGCCTGGTCGGGCTTGCCGACGTACGGCGGAACGACGATTCTCTACGGCGCGCCTGGCTTCTACGGCGCGCCGGGCGCCATCCCGATGGATTTGGATTTCGCCTACGGCTACGGCTTTGCGCACTTCGCGCCGCGGCCCCGGCTCTCGGTCTTCGAGCCGTGGCCCTTCGTGCCCAATGATATCTACGGCTATGTCGTGACGCCGGCTGTGCGCCAGCCGATCGGTCAGTG
>JAKEHX010000579.1 GCA_022614795.1 Planctomycetaceae bacterium
AGATATCCTTTAAGGCGCGAATCGATTGGTCGTAGCGCATGTTCTGATTGACCGCGAGCACAATGCAGCTCCAGTGCCTTGCGCAGTCCCGGTGTAACCGGTGGATGAAGGTCGATCGGATCGCGCGGCGGCGGAGTGAAGACTTGCGCGACAGGAACCGCCGCTGACCTGCCCTCGGCGAGGATGGCATCAACCGCCTCGCGAATGGGGGCCGACTTCTCTTTCTCTTTGAGCCCGGTCAGGAAGTCCCGCGCCTCGCCGCCATAGAGCCGCCCCAGCAACCGAACCGCGTGCTCGCGCTGCGTTCTGTTGCCCGAGCCTGCGAGTCGCTCAAGTTCCGGCCGCACGTCAGTCGCGATGCCTTTCAAAAGGCCCTGCGCCGCTTCGCGGAGCAGCTTGGATGAATCGGTGGCGGCAGCCACAAGCTCACTGGCAAATGCCGACGGATTGGCGCCGGTGAGTGCGAGGTTCTCGACTGCCATCACGCGCTTCTCGGCATGCCCGGCTGCTACCAAGGGCGCAACAAGCTCGCGATGGTTGACGAAAACCTTGCCCATGTCAGCCAGGCTCAGGATCATTTGGCGGACCTTCATGTCCTGCCAATTCGATGCGTTGCCGATGAAGGGGGCTTTGACGAGAGATTCGGCCGAACAGCCTTCCGCTGCGAGCATTGCCAAGACAGTCTCCGCCGGCAATTTGCAAGCCCGCGGGTCCGACGAAGACATGCCGATGCTCGTCTTGGTCGCCTCCTGAAGAAGGATTTCCACACCACGGTCACCGCCCAGATGCTGCTGGCAGAAAAATCGGTCGGCAGGGAGGTGCTTGGCGACTGCGGCGAAAGCCCGCGCCAATCGCAAATAGAACTGGGTGTCTTTGATTTCCAGATCGCGCAGGAATGTGAACCAGGAGATTGGCCCGTATTGCGAGCCGCCGTACTGGCTGGCGCAGCCAAGGCACAGTTTCTCGGGACCGCCGGCGACTTTTGGCAGCTCCTTCAGGACCGCATCGTCGCCGCCGTCCACGAGATAGATGACCAGTCGGTCGTGAAGTTCCGCGTCATCCTTTCGCAGCTTCTCGAGGATGTTTTCCAGCTTGGTCAAGTCGTGGGGCGAAAGCCCGAGGGCATTGGTGAGTTGCATGGAAAATGCCATTGCCTGGTCCTCAATAGTAGCTGTGGCAGCGCCTAGCCCAGACCTGCGGTCGCCGCAGCAACCGCCTCCTGGTCGCCCGCCAGGCGGAGAATATAGTACGCGGCTAGTACCGTTCCTGCGACTACTTGACGATGCTCCGCGCTCGCCAGCCTGGCGGAACTGGCCAGCTGGTCCTTGAGGCGCGCCAGCGGCCTGGCACAAGTCGCCAGGCCAAGCGTGTCCAGCCGCCTGGCAATGTTGCCGAGCAGCTCCAGATCGCGGCGGGCCGTGACGCCCCCTTCCGCGAGCGCCTCGAGCTCCGCCTGCGCGGTCACCAGCAAGCGAGAGAGTGCTGTCGCCGACCCGGCAGGAATTTCTGGCGCCTCGTCTTCGTCCGTTGCAAGGACTTCGTCGTCGGGCTCTTTGGCGGTTGCTCTTGCCGTCCCGCCAGGGGCGGACTGGGCCTTGTCGAGGTTCAGATGCACGACCGAATCGCCGACAAAGAGCGATATGGGCTGGACGCACATCCGGCCGGCAACCAGCCGCAAAGCGCCGAGCAGTCCGTGTGTGCCAGTCGCGTCGTGCTGCTCGAGCAATTGCACGCCGGCCTCATTTTCCGGCGTGAAGGGTATCCACAGATTGACCACGCGCCCCGCCTCGTCGAGGACCGGCCGCGTCAATTCCTGCCGCAGCGAGTCGTATTGCGACGGTCCCCAGGCGAGCGGCGCCAGCAGCACCAGCTCGCGATTGGCCTGGGCCATCGCTAACCCGCCTCCGAAGAGCTGGCCCGCTCGCTGGCTGAAGTCTGACCACTGCTTGACGATGGGCAATGGGCCTTCGCCGGTCCACTTGACGGCAGTTGGGCCTGTGACGATCGCCCGCGTAGCCGGCCGTCCCGACAGACGGCCCTGGGCGTTGCGATATGCGCCGGCCAGGCGAACGACGCTGCGGCTGGCCTGCTCGGGAGAGTTGCAGCCGGCCCACGGCCCTTCGGACCGGAACCGGGCGACAGGATCGAAGCCCGCTTGATCGACAGGGCGAGCCTCGCTCCAAGTCGCCCAGTTTTTCGCCGATTCGTCCCAGAAATAAACGGTCACACCGTGGTAGCCCCCTTTCGAGCGCCAGCGCTGGGCGCCCAGGCCGTGCAAGGTGAGCTGGCCCACCTCGCTGTAGGAAGTGCGATGCTCGCCAACGAGCGCGGGGAGCGAGTGTTTCGCCAGGGCCGCACGCAGGGCCTCGATCCTGGCAGCCTGATGCAGCAGGGCCGGAGTACTGGCCTGCGCGTCGCGGCGGAGCGTCAATTCGATTTCCTGAGCCAGCCCGGCGAGCATCCGTTCCAGCCGGGGCAGATCGACCCCATGAGCCGAAATCGCCAGCGTCGTCAGCCGCTGTGCGGTCGCGGCCGAAAGGCGGGCCAGACCCAGGCCAACCAACTCGCGGAGGACGGCGGCGACGCTTTCGAGGACCTCCGCGCGCGTCCGCGGCGCACCGGCCGATTCCGCGAGCAATGTTTGCTCCGCTTGAATCTGCCGTTTGGCAAGCGACACCTGATAGGCGAGCACGGCCGCGACGACATGCTCGCAAACGGACTCGGCCTGGCAGGAGCAGACCATTCCCAAAAGCCCACCGCCGGGAATCCAGCGGCAGGTAATGTTGCGGGTGGGGAAGCGGACCACCAGGGATGTACCGACCTCGATTTCGACCTGCGGCATGGCGGCCAAGGCTTTGGCGGCTTTGCGGAATGTCGCCTTGCCCGCCCAGCGCTGAAGGTCATCGTCGGTCGCCGTGCCCAGTACATCGGCCGGTGAAGCCATGACCGATTCCGCGGAAGCCTCTGCTTGGCGAGCCTCGGCTATGCCATTGCCAGTGGTAAACAATTCGGCCTGTACCGGCTGGTCGAGTGCGGCCAGCTCGGCGTCGTCGCGCAGATACAGCAGCGCCGCAAGAATATGCCGGCAAATGCCGGTAGCCGGACACGTACACGTGCTCTTGGCGGGGAGTTCGGGGACGGTGACTGTCGCATCAGGCAGTTTCAGTTGCACGCTTTC
>JAKEHX010000063.1 GCA_022614795.1 Planctomycetaceae bacterium
CTCACTCAGGCAATCGCTTTTCGCAGCTGGAAGCGGGTGTGAATGCATGCACTTTCTTCGGAAAGTTCATGCCGTCCAATCTGCTCGCCCACCGCACCACGTTTCCAACTGTCGAGCGAACCAGCATTGGCGATTTCAAGGATGCAAAAACCGTGCGCTACGGCAAGCGGTATCAATGATGGAGAAGCTCCGACCGGCCGATTCGACGATCGAAAGTGCACCGGCTATCATTAACCGATCTCCCTTTCCGCGTCCTGCTCCAGTCGCAGCACCGCAGTCTTGAAAGGAAGCCTGCTTTGGACGACCGGTTAAGCCGCACCGACACTGCCGGCAAGGTCAACGGCGGCCTGCATACAGCGCACGCGCGGTCCGGCCCGACCGAGATGACGCTGGAAGCACCGTCCGATTCATCGCTGTCGTGCGTCGGCCCCGCCTGCAAGGTCCACCTGGTCCAAGGGAGCGGCACCGAGCTTTCCGGCGAAACGGAGAACCTGCTTCGGTCGCGGCTGCGTAGTGCGGCTCTATTGCTATTCGCCGGGTTCGCCGCGTTTTTGATTTGGCATATTACCCGAATCAACCTGGCAACTGGTGCTTCGGCAGTGCTGTTTGTGCTGCACTGCGTGACGACCGTCGTGCTCGGCCTGATCGCAATCTCGCTCTCATCGCGCTGCCCGATGACCACACGGCAGCTCCGCTGGGTGGAGCTCGTCACATTCGGCCTGCCGGTCGTGTTCACGATGCTGCTTCAACACTCCAAGGCAATCGTGTGGGCCGAGTGGTACGGCGTGATTCCTCCCATCAGTTGCATCTGGCTCTTGCAGATCTTTCTGTATGCCCTGTTCATTCCCAACACCTGGAAGCGGGCCGCTGTCGTGCTCGGCCTGATCGCGGCCGCCCCGCTGGTCAGCGTGGCCATTTCGGCGTGGCTCGATCCCAACAGCGCCCAGGCCCTGACTACGGACCCGCAATTCATCATCGAGGCAGTCCTCGTGCTGACGCTGGCCACCGTCAGCTCGATCTGGGGCGTCTACACGATAAACTCCCTCCGCACCGAAGCCTTCCGCGCCAAAGAGCTTGGCCAGTACAAGCTGAAGCGGCTGATCGGCAGCGGCGGCATGGGGGACGTATATCTGGGCGAACACCAGCTCATGAAGCGGCCCTGTGCGATCAAGGTGATCCGCCCCGAAAAGGCGGGCGATCCCAAGGTCCTCGCCCGCTTTGAGCGGGAGGTGCAGGCCACCGCCAAGCTCTCGCACTGGAACAGCATCGACATCTTCGATTACGGCCGGGCCGAAGATGGCACATTCTATTATGTAATGGAATACCTCCCCGGCATGAACCTCTCGGAGCTGGTTCGCCGCTACGGGCCGATGCCCGCGGCCCGCGCGATCCACCTTCTGCGGCAGGCTTGCGACGCCTTGCACGAGGCGCACGACGTGGGCCTCGTGCATCGCGACATCAAGCCCGCCAATATCTTCGCGGCAGTCCGCGGCGGCCTGTTCGACGTCGCGAAGCTACTCGATTTTGGCCTCGCCAAGCCGGTCGCCAACATCGACGGCGATCAGATCACGCAAGAAGGAACGATCACCGGTTCGCCGCTATATATGTCGCCCGAACAGGCGGTCGGCGATCATGAGCCCGACGCCCGCAGCGATATCTATGCGATGGGCGCGGTGCTGTATTTCATCCTGACCGGGCGGCCGCCGTTCGAGGACGAGAAGCCGATGCGCGTGCTGATTGCGCATGCCCACGATGCTCCCACGCCGCCGTCGCAGCTCAACTCCGACGTTCCCGAGGACGTGGAACTGGTGGTCATGCGCTGCCTGCAAAAGAGCGCCGACGATCGCTACCAGACGGCCGCGGAGCTAATGGCCGCTTTGGATGATTGCGAAGACGCCGGCCGCTGGACGCGCGATGCCGCCCGGGCCTGGTGGCACCAGAACGAGCGCCAAGCCGCCGCAGCCAGCGAGAGCGAAATGGTGGCGGGCTAGTGGGCCACGTTTGCGAGTCGGCAGGTGCTTGATTACCCCGCCACGCGCCAGCGCGTGTTGAAGAGCCACATCATCGTGCCGATCAGCCCGCCGTTGAACACCAGGCAAAAGGCCGTGTAGGCCAGGAACATCCGCCAGTCCCCCTGGTCAACGACGCCATTACGGGGCGAGTCATCCGTCAGGCCCACGTCGAGCGGCACCTCGAACGCCGCGCCGAACGGGCTGACGAACTGCGACGCGGCAACAATCGGGGCGTTGGGATGCGTGGGGAAGAAGGTTTGGGCGAAAAAGTTCGCCGCCAGCGGGGCGCAGAACAGCACCATGACTACGAGGTAGGTCGTCATCATCGCGTGCGAAGTCTTTTTGAAAAGCACCGAGCAAAACAGGGCCAACATCGCGGTCGTCAAGCAGGTCAACAGCACGATCGCCAGGTACGCCAGCACCGCGAGCAGGTTCGTCCAGTAGAGCGACACCATCACACACGCGAGCAGCACAGGCCACACCAAAAACAGCGTCAGCACGCTCGACACGCGCAGGCCGGCCACCAGCTTGCCCCACAAAATGCTCCACGGCGTGATCGTCGTCGTCAGCAAAAGGTCGAGCGTTTCGCGCTCGCGTTCGCTGGTGACGCTGCCGGCCGAGAAGACCGGCCCCACCAGCATGTTGAACATCACCACGTAGCTGATGTACCAGGGGGCATATTGCGGCCAGATGTAGAGGCAGACCGCCATGAACGGGATCGCCAAGAGCATGCTCACCTGGATCACCAGGCGCAGCATCAGCGTCCCCTGGCTGAAAATCTCGCTGCGGATTTCCTTGTCGTAGACTGGGTTGTCGCCGTCCTCCATCAGGTCGTCGCGCTTGGGCGGGGCAAACAGGCGGTCCGGAAACTGGTCGCGCTGAATCACCAGCCCCACGGCTTGCTGGGCTTCCTGCTCCAGATCGACGACTTCCTTCCCTTCGCTGCCGACGTCGGGCGGATGCAGCAAGAGGGCGCTGGTGTTGAAGAACAGGGCCAGGCAGATCGCCAGCGATACGGCGGGCAGCACAGTCAGAATCAGCATCAGCCGGAAGAACCCTTGATCGGCCAGGTTGATCCAGAGGATCACGCCGACCAGGGCCAGCGGCAGGATGAGCAGGTACGACACGACGAGGGCGGCGCTGGTGCGCTGAAAATACGCGCTGCACGCGACGCTGATCATGCCGAAGGTCATCACCGACAGGATCAGCCCGAGATAGGCCGCGAGCACCTCGTAGATCGAGACGCCCCCCAGCGGCAGGCAGAGCATCACGATTGGCAGCGAGGCGAAGATCAGGACGGCCAGGTGCGTGAGCGACGCCACCAGCTTGCCGAAGACGATTGCCGCGGGCCGCAGCGGGCTGGCCAACAGCATTTCGTAGGTTTTGCGTTCCTTTTCGCCAGTGATTGAGCCAGCGGCGAAGCTGGGGGCCATCATCGAGGCCAGGACATACTGGCCGATGAAGAACAGATCGACCAGCCGGCGGGTCTGGGCGCCGCTGCGGCTGTTCTGCGTCATGTCGAGGCGCGAATCCTGCGGCCAGGCGAAATAGACGACGCCGCCCAGCAGGGTCAGATACAAAAAGAGCAGCACGAAGGCCCGGCCCATCCGCAGGTTGACCAGAAGCTCGCGCTGGAGGACCGGGTTTTCGACGACGAACATCCTGTCGTTATAACCGACGCGGGCGTTCGTTTCACGCTCCCGGCTTTGGGGAAGTTACGTGGCTCAAGTTGCGCGGCCCGCGAACATGCGGTTAATGCCGCAGAAATGCGATGTTCACCTTTCGCCGCCCGACGGACGACGACGTACGCGAGTTGCTGGCCCGGCAGGCGGGGCAGCCGTGGTCGTATCCGTGCGTGGAGGTGACGCGCGACCCGGGTAGTACCACACTCCGTGTGGGACAGGCACAGCCGGCATCGTCATCGCTTCTGGCGCACCCGGAGTGTGGGCCTACGTTGACTGGCTGGCAGATCGACCATCACCGCGTGTTGTTGGGGCATGGAACGGAGGTGTTCGCCAGAGCTTGTGCGGCAATCCGCGGCTGGAAGATGTTTCCGCCGGAGATGACGCGGGTGTATTGGCCGGACAACGCTGTTGCTCCACCACAGCAGCCGGGAGATGTGGTGGCGGTGCTTTATCGGGCGCGGCCGTTTTTTCTGTGGATGCTGTTTCCGGCGCGGGTGGTGTATCGGGTTGACGAGCCACGGCGTTATGGCTTTGCCTATGGCACGCTGCCCGATCATCCGGAGCGCGGCGAGGAGCGGTTCCTGGCGGAGTGGGACATGGCGGACGATTCGGTCTGGTACGACCTCTTGGCCGTCTCGCGGCCGGGGCATTGGCTGGCGCGCGTGGGCTGGCTCTACGCCCGCTACGAGCAGGCCAAGTTCCGGCGACTGTCGGGCGCAGCGATGCAGCAGGCGTGTAGGGTGCACGAGTGAAACGAATTGCACCGGGTCGATTGATGCCCTGCGGCGACCAGAAAGGTGTATTTCGTTGCACTCATACACCCTACGGGAGGCTTTGATGATATCCGACCCCGTGGCGGTGGCAATTCTGCTCTTGGCGGCGCTGGTGCTCGTGCCGCTCGGGCTGCGGCTCGGTGACGATCCGGCGCGCGGAGCGCTGGCCAGGCGAGTTCGCTGGATAGTTGGCTGGCTGCAAGTGCCGGCGGCGATGCTTCTGGCGAGCAGCTTCGCGCTGGACCAAGGTACGACCGCTGCGGCACTGGCAATGCCGTGGCTGCTCGTGACGCTCTTCGTTGCGGCCGTTGGTGGACTGGACC
>JAKEHX010000580.1 GCA_022614795.1 Planctomycetaceae bacterium
CGAGCGCCTCGCCTTGCATCCGGAAGGCCATTTCCAGCGAGGCGATGCGCGATTCGAGCTGGTCGTCGGCCGGGCGGCTTTGCTGGTGGAGGCGGTTGAGCGATTGCACCAGGTCCAGCTGCTCGCGCTGCTCGGCCGAGGTGAGGTAGCGGCTGCGGACGTCGCGGATGATCTCGGTGGGGTTGGTGTTCTTGTTGTTGATGTGCGTCCCCTGGTGGACGCCGGGGAGGAAGCTGTTGCTCCAGAGATACGGACCCACGACCGGCTTGCCGGGGCAAAGGACGATGTAGCCGGGCAGGTTCTGGTTCTCCGAGCCGAGAGCGTACGTCAGCCACGAGCCCATGCTCGGCCGGATCGGCTGCATGTTGCCCGTGTTCATCAAAAGGAGGCCCGGCTCGTGGTTCGGATTGTCGGTGTGCATCGAGCGGACGATGCACAGGTCGTCGATGTGCCGGGCGACGTTGGGAAACAGCTCGCTGGCTTCGATGCCGCTTTGACCGTACTTATCGAACTTGAACGGCGAAGCGAGCAGCTTGCCGTTGCGGCGGCGGCTGTTCTTCATGGTGAACGAATCGGGAAGCGTCTCGCCGGCGTGCCTGGTCAGCTCGGGCTTGGGATCGAACGTATCGACGTGCGACGGCCCCCCATTCATGAACAGGAAAATGAGCCGGGTCGCTTTGGGGGCGTAATGCGGCGCTTTGGGCGCGAGCGGGTTGGTGGCGATGGGCCGCGGCTCGGGCGCGGCGGCCAACAGGCCCGCGTCGGCCAGCACGCTCGACAGGCCGACGAGGCCCAGCGTGCCGCCGGAGCGGAGGAGCAGGTCGCGGCGGGAGAGGGCGGATTTCGGATTTGGGATTTCGGATTGCGGATTCATGGGCGGCGGTCCTCTTACTAACCCGAAGCGTAAGCGAGGAGTGAACCCGCATTTCCTCGCTGACGCTTCGGGTTGGTCGTTTTCCTCGCTGGCGCGTCGGGTTAGCTTAGTCCACGTACATGAATTCGTTGGCCGCCAACAGCGCCTGGGCATAGCGCTCCCAGCGGGTGAGCTTGGCGGACTGGCCCTCCGCGAGATGATCGCTGGCGGCCAGATACTGCTGGCCAATGGCGATTTCAGCGTCGGTCGGCGGGCGGCTGTAGACCAGCTCATAGGCGTAGCGAATTTGCTGCTCGTCGTCGGCTGAGGCGTCTTGCACGCGGTCGGCCAGGGAGCGGGCACTGTCGATCAAAAGCTCGTCGTTGAGCACAAACAGCTGCTGGAGCGGAACTGTCGTCACCGGCCGCATGTCGCTCGTGATATTCGGATCGGGAAAATCGAACAGCCGCAGGAACGGATCGAGCTCGTGGCGGCTGACGAAGCCATAGAGCGTGCGGCGGCGACTGTCGTTTTTGGCGAGCTCGATCGAAGGGCCGCCCAGCGTGGCATCCAGCCGGCCGCTGACCGCGAGCATGGCGTCGCGCCACATTTCGGCCTCGAGGCGGCGGCGGGGGAAATGCCAGAGGAGGGTGTTGTCGGGATCAATCGATTTAGGATTTATGATTTGGGATTTAGGATTTGTTTGGTCATTGGTGCTTGGTACGTGGTCATTGGCACTTTGCTGGTAGGTCGCCGAGAGCACGATTTCCCGGTGCAGCGCTTTGATCGACCAGCCGCTGGCGATGAACTTCGCGGCAAGATAGTCCAGCAACTCGGGATGGGTCGGCCGCTCGCCGAGAACGCCGAAGTTGCTGGGCGTTCGCACCAGGCCCTTGCCGAAATGCTGTTGCCAGATGCGGTTCACCAGGACGCGCGCGGTGAGCGGGTTCGTCGGACTGGCGATCGCTTCGGCCAGCTCTTTCCGCCCGCTGCCGGCAGAAAACGGCGTCGGCTCGTCGGTGCACAGCACTTCGACGAACCGCCGCGGCGCTTCCGGGCCCAGCGTTTCGGAATTGCCGCGCACATGGACCTGCACGTTTCGCGGTTGGTTGGCGTCTTTGAGCGTGTGCAGGAACGGATATTTCTTTTGCCGCTTCTTGTCCTTCTTTTCCTCGTCGGTCAGCGCCTGCTCGATGGCCTCGACTTCTTCCTGCGGAATCAGGGGCCGTTCGACATATTCGGTGCTGGCAAACACGCCGGCCAGCGAATAGTAATCGACGGTCGAGATCGGGTCGTACTTGTGGTCGTGGCAGCGGGCGCAAGCGACGGTCAGGCCGAGGAAACCGCGGGTCAGCGTGTCGATCCGGTCGGCGATCTGGTCCATGCCGCTCTTGTCGCCGTAATAGACTGGGCCGCAGGCGAAATAGCCCAGCGCGGCCAGCCGCTCGGTCTGGTCGGGGCCTTCGTACAAATCCGCGGCGATTTGCTGGCGGATGAATTCGTCATAGGGCAGGTCGCGATTGAACGCCGCGACGACCCAGTCGCGATAGCGAAATCCCTGCGGATAGCGGCGGGCCTCAAACGTGTGAGCCTGGTCCTCGCCATAGCGGGCCACATCGAGCCACAGCCGGGCCATCCGCTCGCCGTATTGGGGCGAATTGAGAAGGCGATCGACGACGGCGGCGTAAGCTGCTCGCTCGGTCTGGCCGTCTCTCTGTCTCTCCGTCTCTCCTTCGCTGGCAGCAAGAAATGCTTCGACCTCCTCCACCGTCGGCGGCAGTCCGGTCAGGTCGAACGTCACGCGCCGCAGGAGCGTGCGCTTGTCGGCTGCGAGAGCGGGAGAGAGTCCCTGTGCCTCGAGCTTGGAGAGA
>JAKEHX010000581.1 GCA_022614795.1 Planctomycetaceae bacterium
GTTTGCAACTTCGTGCGATTAACGGCGCAGGCATCGCGGGTGGACTGGGCGTCACCAACGGGCGCTAAGTCTGAGAAGCTGGTGTGAAATCCGCTTTACGTAAGGCGTCGATTATCGACAAGGTCAATCGACACATCGGACGAGAGCCAGCCTCGTTTGCAGGCGGCTAAGCTCCGACAGTTCCTCGATCAGGGCTGTTGTCGGTGCTTCGTCCGTTTCCTGCCGACGAAATGTGGAAGAAGCCGGTAAGCACATTCATTAACAATGCGCGGAACGAGTGTGAGCAGTGCATCGCGCCGGCATAGCCAGGCCGTCCTTGCGCCAGAGTCACGCAAGGCCGTTGTGTTGTGCGACGTGCTGAACGAACGCCTTGGCGGCGTCGATGCCCTTTTGGGCGCTGTCTCGATCAACTTCATGCCCAGCATGAACCGCCTTGTTTCGATCTTCGACCAATTGTTCGTAGCCTGGCCAAAATGGCTGACTTTCGATGTCGTCACCCGTGGCCTTTCTGTACTTCTTTCGCATTCTCTTGCCGTTGAGCGAATACGAAAGGGGCTTTTTTGCGGGATGTCCTTTGGCCTTTATCATTGCCTTTTCGACAACGACTTCGCAGGCAGTTTGTGACACGACCAGGGCAGCCGCATGCTCGCCAGCATCAAGTAGCCGGTCTGCTGCTGCGAGTAGGCTTGGCCAGAGTCGAACGACGGTCAATTTGACCGACTGTCCCAGTGCCAGGTAGTTGCCGGCATTGGCTTCCAGATTGTGGTCGCGAACCGTGGAACCACTGTTTGGACACGGCTCCGTTTTCCCTCGGTCGTCAATCACTGCGCTACATCCCCGGCAACTAGCAGCCACTCACCTGCCCCACGCTTTCAGCCCAGATTTCCCGCAGCCGGGCCTCGAACTCAGGATCGTCGGGACGGCCAACTAGACGTTCATCGGTGCTCATCGGGAGCATTGTAGCAGCGGCCAATGAATCAAGGACCAGCGTCTGACGGCTGTAGCAGCGCAGCTAAGCGGGCTATCCCCGGCCAAGAGTCTGGATCAATGCCAATAGAAAGATGCTCGCCGCCTCAGGCAGGCGTTGCCACTCAGCTTCGGTCACTCCGTGTGCTAACCATTTTGCTACCCCTTGGCTGGTCACCCCACGTTTTCGCCGGGATTTTCGCACATTTTCGAGTCCTACCGGGGGAGCTGATTGATCGTTCACTGGAACGAACTGAAGCGCATCGGCATCAAAAACCTCGGTGTCTGCCGAGGTTTTTTCGTTCCCACTGGTTTCGGGTGCGCACCCTTGCGGGGCCGCCGTTTGGGCCACCTGCGCGCCACCCTTTGCGCCACCCTGATCGGACTTGCCAGTTGCCCGATCGAAGTCAGCTTCGGTCACTCGCCAGTAATGGTCCTGTGCGACAAGTCGGCTATAGGCTACTGCAAGTCGAAGGCGTATTCGTTCTTTGAAGGATCCTCGCCGACGGTGGCGGTCAGCCCGCTCGTGATCCGTGCAACGCCGACACCCAGGTCGCCTGGACAAGCGGCGCAAAATAAGACAGAATGTCTTTTTTGGCCCGTTCCTCCACGCTTCGCACAGGAGCTGCTGCAATGTCATGGCAAGGCAAATCGATCCTGACCGGTATTGTCGTGGCCGCGGCACTAGCCGGCTTGGCACTCATCGGGACCCTTGGCTCGCGTGCGTCAACTCAGGCCGGGGTGGCACAAGCTCAGGAGGCGAAGGCCCGAGAGGCGGAGGCCAAAGCGCCAGAGGCGCTAGCCGCGAGAGCCAAGCAGGCCCCACCCAAGGAGGCCCAAGCTAAGGGCGACGCCCTGGCAGCACAAGCGCGAGCTGCGATAGCCGCCAAAGGGAAAGAATGGGTGACTCTCGATCTGTCGAAAGTCCTTCTGATGAAGGCGGAAAACTTTGAAAAGTCGACCCGGCACCCCTGGCCAGCGGTGCCGCGCGGTTCGCAAAACTTTGCGGGCGTTCCCGTAGACATTCAAGGCGCGACAATGCTTTGGGGGCAGCGCAATGCCGACGCGGGATTGGCGTATCCCGAACAGATCACCGGCATTGGGTGCCAGCAAAAGTTCGAGACGCTCTACATCCTGCACGCCACCTTCTACGAAGCCGCCGCGGGTCAGCCGGCGTTCGACGTCGTGCTCAACTATCAAGGCGGCGAGAAACAGACGGATACGATCCTCTGCGGCGAAGACAGCCGCGATTGGTACATCAACAATCCGTACGAGAAGGATCTCGGCCCTTCAAGCAAACGCTCAACGCTCGCCTGGACCGGCAAGGGCAAGGCCGGCGATCGGGAGCAGGCAATTCGCTTCTGCCTGACGGCGATCGAAAACAAACAACCCGACCGCCCGGTCGCCACGATCGATCTCGTGTCGTCGAAACAGCAAACCGCCGGCTGCATCCTGGCGATCACCGTCGGCAAAGCCGGCCTGCTGAAACCCCACCTCGAAAAGCCCACTGACACCAATCCGCCTGCCAGCCCCTAAGCATCGTGCGGGCGATCCGACAACGCAGGATGTAACAGGATAAATCAAGCGGCGACGCATCGAGCGTGACGCATGTGATCGTCGGCCCGGCTAGAAGATTTCCTCTCGCCGAGTATTCCGTCGCATGGCCGAGATGTCAACCAGCTCACGCAAGTCGTCTCGATGTTTGCATGCGGGCGTTCGATGTGATAGCCTGCGCGAGTCGGTTGGTCGCGGAGGAGGAAAGACCAACAGCGCAAAAATCGGGCGCAGCGCATCGCACAACCGCAGGTGGGCAAGGAGCGGTTCCGATTGAGGTGAACTCTATGCGTTTGCCTTCAAATCGACAAACCCCGCAAGTGCTGGGTCCTCGCCCAACATTCGCCCGCAGCGCCCGCAAGGTCAGTGGCCTTGAGGCCGCCCTGGTGTTATCTCTCATTGGCCTCTGGTTTGGCGGTCCACTCTGGGCTGCCGAAGTGCCGCTCGCGGACCAGCCCCATCTCCGCCGGCCCATCGCCGCCGCGTGGCTCGTCCAAAGCAAGCTCCTGGCCGTTGCCAACCAACGAAGCGGCAGCATTTCGATCGTCGATATCGAGAACGGCAAAGTCTTGAGAGAGGTGCTCGTCGGTGAGCGACTGGCGGACGTGGCCGCTCTCCCTTCTGCCGGATGGTTGCTCGCGGTTGATGAAAAACGTCACGAGCTAGTGGTGCTGCAATGGGAAGCAGGTGATTTGCAGATTGCCCAGCGGATTCCCGTCAGTCGTTATCCCGTTAGCATTGCCGTTTCACAGGGCGGCACGCGCTGCACGGTTGCTTCGCTGTGGTCGCGAACTATCACAACTTTTGGGATAGAGCCCGCCGAGGCGCCTGCGCCCCCCACGCTCACTAATCTGAACGAGTTGGTGCTGAGCTTCGCGCCGAGCGAGCAGATTTATCTGCCGGACGGCGAGCACGTTCTCGTGGCCGACGCGTTTACCGGCCGAATGGCCCTGCTCGACGTGACCGCGCAGAAGGTGGTCCAAATCCCCGCCAATCACATTTTCCGAATCTATGGAATGGCCCTGAGCACTGATCCCGGCGGACTTTATATCGGGCATCAAGCGCTCCGGCCACTGATGGCGTCCCCCAAGGCGCAAGGCGCTAGTCAAAACAACGACAAAGCAAAGGCACTTACCAACTTCGTGGGTGAGTATTCGATCGCAGGACTGCTCCAGGGCAGGCTGGAACGATTTGTTGGAAATCGCGAAGCGCCGGCAAGATCGGGGTATTTTGAGGGAGACCTCCGTCAGATGGCCGAGCTGGCGCCGGGGCTCTTGACTGTCACGACCCAGCGACGTCGCCAAGCGCTGGTGCCTGCGGCCGGCCAGCCGCGAGTGCGCCTGCGGCGATTTTGGGACGATCTCGTCGTGTCCGATCCCGACCAGTCGACCAGGGAAACCAACATCAAGCTTGGTCCGGTGGGCGCCTTGACGGCTGCCGACCGCGGCGAAGCTCTGTTTTACGATACGAGCCTGTCGGCCACTGGCTGGATGAGCTGTCACACCTGCCACCCCGACGGCCACACCACGGGACAAACGGTTGACACGATGGGCGACGGCAGCAAGGGAACGCACAAGCGCGTCTTGACGCTTCTCGGCTCGGGACTGACCAAAAAGTGGGCCTGGAGCGGTGAAGTACGGGCGCTGAATGCGCAGGTGTTCCAATCCCTGAAAACGACGATGGGGAAGCAATCGACCCCCCAAATAGTGAACGACATCACGGCATTTGTCCAAACCCTGCCGCCGCCCCCGCCGCTAAAGCCGGCATTAGACGATCCGGCCGACGACGATCCAGACGACAAGGCCCAGCTCAGCCGCGGTGAAGTGCTGTTTCAGAGCCTCGGCTGCGCGGACTGCCATGTTCCGGCGCAGGGCTATACGTCGGATGCCACCTACGACGTCGGCCTGCGCGACGAAAAGCGAATGACCAGGTTCAATCCCCCTTCGCTGCGCGGCGTCAGTCAGGGCTACTCGTTTTTCCACGACGGTCGGGCCACGAAGCTAGAGGATGTCTTCGTCACCCACCGCCACCCGCACGGTGAGGCGCTGCCCGATGATCAACTGGCCGACCTGCTGCGGTATCTCAGCAGCCTTTAGCCTGAGGCGCGGATGAGCGCCTACAAGCCGGGGACAAGTGCGCTGTATTCGCGCTCTCAAGAATACTCACGCACGTTTGAGTAGCCCGCTTATCGGCTGCGATTGGCAGAGCTGGCAACGATTTCGCGCATCTAGACCCCATCGCTGGATTCACAGCATCGCTGAATTCACAGTGTGGGCTGCCAGACCAGAATCTCGCCCTTGTCCGAGACGGACAAATCGCCGGAGTAGTAGCGATAGGTACCTTCCGCGCCGGCAGGCATGTGAACGCCGAATTGTCGCACATAATTGGCGAGCAGGTGGACGAAGATGGGGTTCATGTCGGTGGCATGGGCAAACGTGGGCATCATCTGTAGCGGCTTGAGGGAGATAATGGTGCCACGATTCATCCAGGCCCCGGTGCGGATTTCGGCGCCGCTCATGAGGATGATCGTCCCGCCCTTCATTTGCAGGCCGGTGAAATCCTTTGCCGGTCCGCGAATCACGATCGTGCCGCGTCGCATGCGCATGCCGACTTCCAAGCCGGCCGAGCCCTCGACGATGATCGTGCCGTTCTTCATCCCGCGCAGCGAGCCGCGGTAAGCCGCGCCGACCTGGCCGCCGGCGTTGCCGCGAATGTGGATGAAGCCGTTTCTCATTTCGGCGCCGATCCAGTCGCTGGCGTTGCCGTGGACCTCGATCCGCCCGCCCGACATGTACGCGCCCAGGTGCATGCCCACGGAACCGTGGACGGTAATGCTGCCCTGCGACATCGAGCGGCCGATCCAGCGGACCTTGTGCAGAGCGCCGTGGAGGACGAGGTCGGGGCTGCGCTGGCCTTCGACGTCGAAGAATTCGCCCAGTGGCAGTTGCCGTTTGCCGTGATAAACAGTCAGCGCCCGAATCTCGGCGTTGGACAAGCCGGCCATTACGTCCGGTGACAGGACCTCGGCTTCCAAAGGAACCGTCGGATCGCGTTTGAGATAAAACGTAATGGGCATAAAAACGTCGGAATGACCAATTTACAAGCACCAATGACCAATGAGGGCAGAGTGACTTTTCTACATTGGTCATTGGTGCTTGGTCATTGGTCATTGGTCATTGAACCTTGTGGCAGTCTCGCACCACCGGGTGCTCGATCCGCTCGATCTCCACCGGGTAATTCTCGAACGACATCGTATAGCAGTCTTCAAACAGCGGGCGGATAAACTCGTCGGTGCCCGGGTCGTAGGCCGGGCGGACGAGGAACTCGCGGCCCTGTGGGGCTTCGCGAATCTCGCCGTCTTCCAGCACGATCTCGCCGCCTTTGATCACGTACCGCGGGTGGCTGAACATCTGGGCGATATTGTCGTCCTCGTGATAGAGCACCAGATCGGCGTCGCTGCCCACGCTCAGGTTGCCCTTCTGCGTCAGGCCCAGCGCCCGCGCGGGACCGGCCGACATCGCAGTGGCGATCTCCAGCAACGTGTATTCGCGGTCGATCTCTGGCAGCGTAATTCGGCCCTTGATCTTGTCCGGCAATCGCTGGAGCTGCTCCTTCCGCACGTCGGCCCGCATCAGCAGCTCGATGATCTCGGGATAGCGCCAGAAGCAGCCGCCGTTGGGGTGATCGGTGGAGAGAAACACCTGCCACGGGCTCTTGATCAGCAAGAGCAGCTCCAGCCCCGCCGCCCATTGCACGGCGTTGACCAGGTTGCTGGGGCGGTAGGTGTAGGGCACGATCCCGCAGCCGGTTTCGTTTTCGACGTCGAGATTGCCCCATTTACGCCCGGTCAGCTTGTAAAGCAAGTGCTGCCAGGGTCCGTCGGCCGTGATCGTGACCGTGTCGCCGAAGACGACCGCGCCGGCGTCAGTCGTGATGCCCGGATGCGTATTGAAGTATTCGGCCAACTGAGCGGTCTCCGAGCACATCGTGTCCCAGCCGTCGCCGCCGTAGGCGTGGTATTGCGAATGGGCGATGTGGGCCCGGCGGCCTTCCAGGTGCTGGAGCGTGTCGAGCGTGGTCGTAATGTTGCCCGGCGCGCCCAGGTTGTTGCAATGCAGATGCATGGGGTGCGGCAGGCCCAGGTCGTCGCAGATTTGCGCGAGCTGCGTCACGATCGTGCCGGGCGTGAGGTTGCCGTAGCCTTCGACCGGCGTGGTGAGCTGCTTGGCGTCCTTGCCATATTTCCACGCGGCGACGCCGCCCGGATTGACCGCCTTGATGCCGTAGGATTTCGCCGCCCACAGATACCAGGCTACGACTTGTTTGGCCCGCTCGTACTCGCCCTTTTGGAGTTGGTCGAGCATGATCTCGTTGTTTGCCATCAGCGTCAGCGAAGACTTATCGACGATCGGAATGTCGGCCAGCTCCTCGTGCGTGTGGCGGGCGGAGAGCACGGGCACGGCCGCTTCGTTGAGCGTGGTGAAGCCCATGCCGGCGTAGAGATAGCCGGTGGCAAACGTCGTCGGCGCCATGCCGCCCAGGCCGCTGCGCCGCGTCTTGGTGCGCATGAAGGCCTGCGTGCGGCGATGGTCCTCAGGCGTCATCGCGCGGGCGAAGTTGATCGCGCCGCCCGCCACGTGTGTGTGTACATCGACCCCGCCGGGAAAGACGATCATTCCCGCGGCATCGATCGTCCGGCAGCCCTCGGCTGACGCGGCGAAGCGGCCGCTGTCGTCGATGAACAGGTCCTTGACTACGCCGTCGATTCCGTTGGCCGGGGCATAGACCTTGCCGCCTGTGATTCGGAGCATGGGCACTCACTTCGGCGGGCAAACAAGCAGCTTGAAGCCGGGCAGAAGCTTCGTGGTATAGACGTCCTCCGGCCCGTAATCGTCGGTCTTCCACTTCTGCCGCCCCGATTCGCGGTGATAGACCGTCAGGGTGGGGCCGTTGGAATCGCCGCAGCGATCGAACACCCAATATTCGCGGATCGATGGCACGCGTTGATACAAATCGACGTTGCGGACATAATCTTTGTGCGGATCGTCCGGGCTGACGATTTCCACGACAATGAGCGGGCTGATGTCCTCCCACCTCACGTCGCGTCCCGGTGGGCAAGTCTTGTACAGGGCAAAATCCGGCTCTGGGCACGTCGTCTTGCGCCGGCCAGGGACAAACACACGCGAGCGTGCCGAAATGCGCTGCACAATGTTGGGACGCAGTTCCTCATATAGCGTCAAGGCCTTGCTCACATGTTGCTGGACCCAATCGTGCGGATAGTTTGCGGCCGGCGACACGTACAGCCTCCCGTCGATCAGCTCGTACTTGTGGCCCTCCTCATAGTCCCCGCCGAGGAATTCGTCGTAGGTCAGCTCGCGGCCGTGATCGGCCGGGCCAAGATGCGCTCGTAAGGTGGCGGTGGACATCGTTGCTGCTCCGTCCCTAGTGTACGCCAGCACGTCGCCTCTGCGAAGTCGATCTAGGCGGTGGTGCTACAATGCCCCACTGGAAAACTGGCGGGGGTTCTTATGCGCTTCACGATCCGCGAACTGGCGCTGGTAACGGTGGTTGTGGCATTAGCGCTTGGTTGGTGGCTCAGCCATCGGCAGGCGACCTCCTCGCGAGAGAACTTGGAACTCGACTTGAGTCACCTGAGGGCAAATTACACTCGACTGTCTGACGTGTACGAACGAATGCGGGCAAGGTACGAACCGGAACCGGCAGCAAGTTCGACCGATTCAAATTAGCACTGTCCCCGCACAAGCCCTCCTCAGCCGATAGTCGTCAATAACTGTGGCTGGCTCCCCTCGGGCAGCCAGAATGGCTTCTGGGCGATCGCCTCATTGATCCGGCGGACGACCTCTTCGTCGGTCGGATAGGGCGACTTGAGCGCCGGCTTGAGGGGCATAGGCAGCTCGTCCATCCGATAGGCCGTACCCGGCGCGGCAATTCCCTGCGGCGCTGTCGTGATGTGGACGCGGGCCAGCTTGCTGGTGTGCGTGATGTGCGGGTCGAGCACGATCGTGGGAATCCGCTTCAGGTGGTCGATCGCCGGCTGCGGCATCGTGGCGCCGGGGTCGGCCCCGATGATGAAGGCCGCGTCGCAGTCGCCACGGACCAGCAGATCGACCGTCGAGAACTCGCCGGGGTTATAGCGCGGATAGCCGCGGTTGAACGAAATGCCGAACGGAAAACCCGTCTGCCAGCGCATGATCACGTCGGCGCCGGTGACGTTGCCGTGCCCCCGCATCGGCATCGCGACGAACTTGGTGAAGGCGTTCATCTCGGCGGCCAGCGTGAGCAGGGCCGCGCTGTTCATGTGCTTGCCGCGGGTCATCGACAGGCCCATGCCGAAGAAGAAGCAGCCGAACTTGCACGTCTTCATGCGGTGGACAAGGTCGTCGAGCGTTTCCCTCGTGAGGCCCGTTTCCGCGATCGCCTCATCCGCGACGTACTGTCCTTTGACCAGCGCCCGCAGGATCGTGATCAGCTCGAAATCCTTGCCGGGCCGAACCTGGAGAAAGATGTCGGCGGCCTTGACGCTCTTTGTCTCGCGGATATCGACGAGCACCATCGTGCGATCCTTGCGGCCGCGGGGCAGAAACTTGCTCTTCTGCATGATGGTGTATTTTGTGAAGTGGCGCGGATGGCACTCGGCCGGGTTGCCGCCCCAATACACGATGAAGTCAGCTCTCTGCTTCACCTCGCCCAACGTGCAAGTTACTTTGCCGCCCAACTGGGCGGCGATTTCGGTGGGCCCGTGTCACAACGACGTGTGGCTATCGAGTATCCCTCCCAGCTGGTCCGCCAGGGCCGCGCATTCCTTCTGAGCCTCGCACGTCGTGTTGCTCAGGCCATAAACCAGCGGCATGTCGGCCTCGTGCAGAATGCCAGCCGCCACTTCGATCGCCTCGTCGAGCGACGTTTCACGGCCATCCACCAGCGCGACGGGATATTTCTTCTCCGCGGTGTGATTGAGGAACCAGGCCGTGCCCAGCACACAGGCCCGCTCGGCCTTATGGATCCGCAGATCGTCGTGATGCAGGTTGATGTCGTCGCACACGCAGCCGCAGAAGGTGCAAGTCGCGTTTTCGATGATTTGCAGGCTCATGGCTGGATCCTCACGAAAGGCCGGGTAGCTTCGCGGAATTTACTGTTGTTTTTCTTGGCAATTGGTGTCGTCCGAACCGGACGACGGAATGGTAAACACTCAGCCCAGGGCCCGCCCCAGATTACTTCCGCGGACGCGGCGCGGCATGAAGCGCCCCGGTTCAATCTCGGTCCAGGCGGCGACCTCGGCATCTGGGTCCGTCGAGAAGTGCGGGCCGATGGCGGCATCGGGTGTTTCGTTTTTCGGCTCTTGCGACATGTCCACAAACCTGTGACAGGGCCTGTATCCTTACAGCGGCACTACGTCAACTTCCCAGCCCTTCGAGGTCGGCATTCCGGTGCCATCGGTGTCGCCCCCCATCAGCTTGCATGTCGGGGGGCCATAGGGAACGAAAATCATGCCGGCGGGCACCTTCCCCGCCTGACACTTGAAGGAGGCTTCCCCAAATTCCGTGCGGACGAGCGCCAGTTGACCTTCGGCCAGGCCAATTTCAACCATATCGGCGGCCAACATGGTCATGGTATTGGTCAGGGCCAAATATTCCTCCGACTCTTTCCCCTTGTTGATCAGCGTTCCCTGGACTGAGGAACGGGATGCATTGAGGATAAACCGTTTACCAGCCATCAGTTAGTGCTTTTTCCACAAGTGTTTCGATCAGCTAAAAATTCTACTTGAGAAAATCCGATGCTGCAATCCATGCCATTTGGGAAAGTCGAGAGGAAATGCAGTTTACCTTGCATTGCGAACTCGGTCCGACGGGTGGTTTGCTCCGCAGAGTTCGGTTCTCGACTTTCAATGCGGCCTCGCGTCGTCGGCGCCAGAAACAGGATCGCCTCCTGAATGTCAGGAGCCAGCAACAGCAGTTTCATGAACTGCGACAAGCGAGCGGGCGTGACGTGACCCAGGGCGGCGTTCTGAATCAACGGGCCTTGCATTTAAGACAAATTGTCTTATACTGCGCGGCAGCGATGTCGGGTCCGCATCCTGCCGTTGGAGGCCGCCGATGAATCGGAGCTTAACGTGGCTTGCGAGCGTATCGCTGGCGGCCTTGCTGACGGCGGCCGGCAGTGCGACCTCCCAGGAGCCGGCCGGGACGACGGATGCCAGGGCCGCGCATCTGGCCCGCATGAAAGCACTGGCGTCGACGTTTGAAGTATTCGCCACGCCAGGCAAGCCCGAGTCGAAAGTCGAATTGGCCGCCCAGCCCGTGCTCCGCTATGCCGACAACACCCGCCAGACTCTCGAATCGTCCCTGTGGATTTGGGGCGCCGAGGGCCGCCCGACGGCCGTCATGGCCATCGAGTTCTATCCCAATGGACAGCGCGTTCCGCGGTGGCTGTACGAAGTTGCGTCGCTATCGACCGGGCTAATCGCCGCCCAGCGCGGAGAGGATTTGAAATGGACGGCCAAACAGCCGGGCCTGGTCCTGCAAACGCTCGCTGACGCCGATTCGCCGGCGTCCCGGCCCGCGGTGCGACTGGCGCAAATGAAATCGCTGCGGGCCCGATTCACGGCTTACGAGCATGCCGTTATCGAAGGGCGAATCGAGCTGCGGCCCCTGACCAGCCCGCTGCATCGTTACGCGGATACCGACAGCGGCATTCTGGACGGCGCGATTTTCTCGTTTGCCAATGGAACGAATCCGGAGGTCCTGCTGGCCCTTGAGGCGCACCAGTCAGCCGAAAAAGCGACGTGGGTTTACGGACTGGCCCAAATGACGGGAGGGGCGATCGCGGTGCAGCTCGACGGCAAAGACGTTTGGGAGCGTGGAGCAGCTGAACCGCCCGCGGTGCGCGACAGCTACGTCAACGGGTGGATTGCATCCGATTCGCCGACCGAATGAGCATGTAGCTGAAGTCGCCAGACTTCAGGAAATGCTGCCTGAAGTCTGGCGCTTTTCAGCTAAAGCTACGGAACTGAAGTCTGGCGACTTCAGCTACGTGCCTAGTCCGCAGCGCGATACTTTTCGAACAATTCGCCTAGGGCCTCGTAAAGCGTGTCTCCAATTCGGCGCAATTCGTCATCGCTAACGGCTTCAAGCTGGGCCAGGTAGAAAATTACCGGCCCTTTGTCTTCCGATTCGTCAATGAGGCGGTCATAAACGACCGCGCAGCCGGCGATGCCAGTCAAGCGCAGCACCGGTTCTTCGCTTGCTTCGATGTGGGCCAATTGTTCGTAGAGAATGCGGGCCTCGCTGAGCCGGTTGTTGCTGAGGTAGTAGTTTGCCAGCCCTTTCGCCGCCAGGCGAGCGTAGCGCTTGTTGAGGGGGGACTCGTCGGGCGGAAAATAGCGAGCCACCGCCAGCCACGCTTCTTCGTGGTCGCGCCGCGCCATATTCGCGTAGTAGAACTGTTCGTCCGCACGGTTCAGACGCGGAATGATGGAATCGCTCGCTGCGGCCTGTAAGAGCGGCGCGGGCCGCGTGAGCCAGGCCGCGACCGCTCCGCCGCAAACTCCCAGCAGCGTCAAGAGCGTCACGACGAGGGCGGATTTCCAGGCCGGCCAGCCCGTTCGCCCCGCCCCCGCATCGATCTGCATGATGCGGCTGAGTTCTTGCGTAGCGGCCAGACGGCCCTCGAGGGCTGCTGTCGCGTCGCCCGCCCATCCCGGCAAATCGGTGCTCCAGTCGGTGTCGAGACCGGGAATCGTGAGCCCTTTCAGGTCCTTGAGCAGCTCGGCCGCCTTTTGATAGCGGTCCTTCGGCTGCTTGGCGAGCAGCTTGTGGACCACTCGGCAGAGCCCTTCCGGCAGATCGGGGCGCAATAGCTCCAGCCGGCCCGGTTCCGTCTTGAGGTGCTGCACGGCAACAGCCAGGGCCGTTTCGCCGTCGAACGGCGGTCGACCGGCCAGCATGTGATACGTCGTGACGCCGAGCGAATAAAGGTCGCTCCGCGGATCAACTTCCTTTCCTTCCACCTGCTCCGGGCTCATGTAGAGCGGCGTTCCCATCGTGATGCCGACCTGCGTGAGATTGAGGGCCTCGCCCGCCTGCGCCACGCGGGCCAGCCCGAAATCGGCGACCTTCACCTCGCCCGAGCTGGCCAGCATGATGTTTTCGGGCTTGATATCCCGGTGGGTGATGTTCTGTTCGGCGGCCTTGCCCAAAGCCGCGGCAACCCCCCGCAGAATCGTCACGGCTTGGGGCGGATCGAGGCCGCGTCCCAACCGGCTGAGCAGCTGTTTCAGGTTTTGGCCGGGGACGTATTCCTGGGCGATATAGTGCCACCCTTCCACGCATCCGACTTCGTGGATGGTTACGATGTTGGCATGCACGAGCTTGGCCGCAGCCTGGGCCTCGTGGTGAAAGCGGCGGACATACGATTCGTCGCTAGCAAGGCTTTGGCGGAGGACCTTGATCGCGACCTGGCGGCGAAGTGAAAGTTGTTCCGCCAGATAGACTTCCGCCATTCCGCCCCGCCCCAGCCGCCGCAGAAACTGATAGTCCCCCAGACGGCGTCCCGAAAGATCGGGCTCGCTGGGGACTTCGGCTACGGGTGTGGAAGCGGTGATCATCAGTGGAGGCAGGCCGACGCGATCAATCGCGGTGCAGGTGCATTGTAACCGGCCGGTCCAGTGGGGCAGAGTTGTTTGGAATAGGCTACCCAAACGGCCGGCGCTGGGTTTTGGCGTGAGTTTTGCCCTCCGGCGATTGGCAACTGTTTCAAGGCGGCGCTCTCGGTGGAGCGATAATTTCAGTAGCCGATGCAAATTGCGGGCGAAATGGGGTTTATGCGTGGACTCTCGACCCGGTGAATCGTTGCGCGGCGGTCCCTACAGCTTGCCCCAATTCTCCCTCCCAATTGCAAGAATTCTACGCTTTCCGACGGCTTTTCAATTGAAACGTGTTCCCCCGCGGATAAAATCCGGACGTGGCGCGCCTTTCTGCGCTCTTCATACGTGTTTTTTTCGCCTATTGGAACAGAGAGGTTGGCAGCATCGACGCTTAGGCATTCATATCTATTCATGTGCCCGATACGGGGGTGAGTCATGTGGGGTCCTTCTCGCGGACGAAAGGGGTTCACGCTGGTCGAACTCCTGGTCGTAATCGCCATCATCGGCGTATTAGTGGCGCTGCTCCTGCCGGCGGTTCAAGCCGCCCGCGAAGCGGCCCGGCGCAGCCAGTGCAGCAACAATCTGAAGCAGATTGCCATTGCTGCGCACAATTTCCATGATGTACGCCTGCGCTTTCCCGCTGGGCTTCTCCAGATCCCTTCTCCGTCGGGAGTCACGGCCACCCATCAATCGACGGGCGTGATTGCTTCGCTGCTCCCTTACCTGGAGCAGATTTCCACGCGCGACTTGATCACGCGGAAACTTGAAGCCGAAGTCGTGCCCGGACCAGGTGTGCCCATCAGCGATACGGATGCCTGGTATCAACCGTGCTGTAATTTCACCACCAATTCCTCGCTCGGCGCATCTCGGACCCGGATCAACACGCTCCTGTGCCCGTCCACCGATGCGTATCGTCACGACGTCGATGGGACGATGGCCGTCCTTCATCCATCCAGCTTTAACAGCAGTAATGGACAAGTTGATATCTGGCGCGTGCTTTTCCCCGACGCGCTTGGCGGATTGACGGTGGGTCGCACCAATTACCTGGGCGTGGGCGGTTACCTCTCGAACCTCAAGGACACCGCTTCGCCGCCGGCCAACTGGGACCACCTGAAGGGGATTTTCGGCATCCGGACGATGCACAACATGGCCTCTGTCCTTGACGGCACCAGCAATGTGCTCATGTTCGGCGAAGCGATTGGCGGGCGAGTGGGTCCGCGCCGCTTCTTTGGCTTTTCCTGGATCGGCTGCGGCTTTCAAGTCACCGGTTTCGGACTGACGAGCAAGACGTATGAGAAATTCAGCTCCGAGCATCCCGGCATCGTCCAGTTTTGCCTGGCCGACGGCTCAGTTCGAAACATTAACACCAACATCGACTTCACGACGTACGTGCGCTTTAGTAGCATGGCAGATGGTGTGCCATTCAACGCGAATTAGGTTAACTCACTCGAGGGTGATGGATTCTTTATGCTCCGACGAATTCTAGGATGCTTGGCGCTTTGCGCCGTCTTGTCAGCAACGTTCGGTTGCGGATCCGAACCCCCAGCGGCCAATACCACCCCGCCTCCCGCCGGTGCGCCCGCGGAAGTGGGCGTGTCGGAGAAGACCCAAACGCTCGAACCGTCGAAATAGGCCCATCGAAGTCGACTCGTGCCGCCTCGCAATGCAATGGAAGTCCATGGAAACTGACTGGTACAACCGAGCGGAAGCAATCCAACAGCGCCTCACGCAGTTGCGGGACTCTCTTTGACCTCGCGGGCAAACTGAAACAGACCGCCGCGATTGAAGAGCGGATGGCGGCGGCTGATTTTTGGAACAATCAGGAAAAGGCCCGCGAAGCGGTCGCCCAGCTCAAAGCCCTCAAGGCGCTGACGCGGCCTCTGGCGGATGTCGTCAAGGCGGCCGACGATCTGCCCGCCATGCTCGAACTGGCTGCCGGCGACGAGGAGTTTGCGGGCGAAGTCCGGACCGAGATCGAGCGGCTCGAGCACGCCCTGGACGACCTGGAGCTGAAGGGGCTCTTGAACGGGCCGCACGACGCCCTGGGCGCGATTGTCAGCATCTACGCCCGCGACGGGGGCACCGACGCCCACGACTGGGCCGAGATGATGCTCCGCATGTATACCCAGTGGTCGCAGAAAAACGGCTACGATGTGACGCTCATCGAGCGGCAGGACAACGAAGAAGCCGGCATCAACAGCGCCACGATCGCCATCCGCGGGCCGATGGCCTATGGCTACCTGAAGGGCGAGACGGGCATTCATCGCCTGGTGCGGATCAGCCCGTTCAACTCCGAAGGCAAGCGGCAGACGAGCTTCGCCGCCGTCGATGTTTCGCCGGAAGTCTCGGACGACATCGACATCCAGGTCGATTGGGACAAGGATGTGCGCGAAGAGACGATGCGGGCCGGCGGCGCGGGGGGCCAGCACGTCAACAAGACCGAAAGCGCGATCCGCCTCGTTCACCTGTCGACCGGCATCGAGGTCAAGTGCCAGAACGAGCGGAGCCAGCACCAGAACCGGGCGATGGCCCGCAAGCTGCTCATTTCGCGCCTCGTCCGCCGCGAAGAAGAGCGCCGCGAAGCCGAGTCGGCGGCTCGCTACAAGACGCAGGCCAAGGTCGGCTTTGGCTCGCAGATTCGCAACTATTTCCTGCACCCGTCGCAGCGCGTGAAAGACAGCCGCACGGGCTACCTGGAGCACAACTTCCACAACGTGCTCGACGGCAACTTGCAGGGATTCTTCGATTCGTATTTGAAGTGGCGGGTGAAAGGGGAGCTGGCGGGCGCGGTGGGCGACGAAGAGTAGGGCGCCGATTCGGGAGGGCGAGGCTCCTGCCGAGCCGCGGCAGACATTGCAAATTGCTAATTGCAAAATGCAAATTGTCAATTTGCAATGTTCAATTCGCAATTTGCAATGAACTCGCTTGACGCTCCTGGCCCCGATGGCCTGATCCTCCGCGTCGAGTTCATCCGGCTTGCGGATCGGTACCGCCACGTCGTCTCGGTCGTTGAGCCGGGCGGCCAGGTTCATCCCGTATTCGAATCGGTCGAAGGAACCGCCACCGACGACTGGCCTGCCAGTCCGCCGCTGCAAAGTCTCAGCATCGAAGAGCTGACCCCCGCCCGGCGTGCGGCGCTCTTGGTCGGCATGGCTGGCAACAGCCACTGGTCGGCGAGCATCGAGCCGGTCAGCGGCCACGCGGCATTGGTGTTCGACATCGCCTGCCGTGCCGCCGGCGAGTGCGGACCCCTCGGCAGCCAGTATCGTCGCGTTGCACGGCTGGAAGTCAAAATCACCGCGGAAGATGGTGTGTTGTCCGACGGCGATAACCAAACTTGCATAAAAATTGCACCGGCTGCCAGCGCGGCAACGAAGTCCCGCACGGTGCGCTGGAAATACCGTATCGAGCTTGGCTGATCGTCGTCCAGTCCGGCTCGCGCTTGACTTGGCCCGCTTGTCGATGCGACAATTTCAGCGGCCAACATCAGCCGGAGAATGCCCATGCGGTTTGGTTCTCGCCTCGTCATCGTCGCGGCACTCATCTGGTCTCTCTCGACGCCCGCTCGCCTGGAGGCGGGCTGAGGCGCCGGCGTTTGTGCGCCTGGTCTAGGCGTATTCGGCGGCTATTCGCGCGGGCGCTCTCCCGTGCTGGTTTCGTCCGGCGGCGGCTGGGTCTCGCCGCAGCAGGCCCTCTTCGCCAGCCAGCAAGCCGCCGCGATTGCAGCCGCTCAAAAACGAGAAGCCGCTCTGGCCAAGGCCGTTTCCACCGGCCGCACCCTCTGGCAGCTCGCGCAGGATGCCGAAAAGGAGGCGGACCTGCGACTCGCGTCGCGGCTTTACCAGCGGCTGGCCCTGATGCGCCCCAAGACCACGTTCAACGGCGAGGCGCAGGGGCGGCTGCGCGATATTCAAGGCCGCGCGGCCGAAAAGCTGCAAACGCTCGACGACGAGCTGGCCAATCTCAAGCTCCCCAAGTCCGATCCGACCGGCCTGGCGCTGGCCAAGATCGATGCCGTTGCCGTCGCCAGCACGTTCGAGCTGCTCGATGCCTTGGCCCTTGAGTATGCCGGCGTCGTGACCGTCGAGGACAAGATCAACGACAAAATCAAACGGTTGAAGAAGGACGCCAAGTTCGCCGAGATTCTACAAGAGCCGACCGCCGCCGAGCTGTGGAAGCTGGGCCAGGAATATGAAGAAAAAGGGGAGCCGTGCTGTGCCCTGCTCGTGTATCAGCAGGGAGCCGATCTGGCGCCGGCTCCATCGGCCCGTCTGGCGCGCGAGCGGCTGAAGGAACTCCAGGCGAACAAGCACGTGGTGGCTGCCGCCGAGCGTTGCCAGCTCCTCCAGCGCTGCCACGAGACCTACCGCAAGGCGCAGGTGGCGATCGAAGCCAACCCCGACCGGGCACGGCAGTATCTCCGCGAGATCATCGAGTCCGCACCGACGGATACGAAGATCTATCAGGACGCGCGGATGCAGATTGCGGCGCTCA
>JAKEHX010000582.1 GCA_022614795.1 Planctomycetaceae bacterium
ATACGAAGCAGTTGCGGGCTCTTGAAGCAGCAGTCAAGCAGAATCCCGCCGCGATGGACGCGCGATTTGTGTTGGCTTACCAGTATCTGACCACCGGCAGCAAGGATGCCGCGGCAGCGCAACTCATGGAGCTGCACAAGGCGACTCCGCAGGACAATGTGATCAAGGAGCTGCTGTTGATGACAGGTGGTCCCGAGGCCCTGGGGCCCTCCGCCGCGCCGCCTGAGTCCGCCAAGCCGGCGGGCCCGGCCGTGCCGGCGGCCGACCTTGTCGGCTCGTGGACCGCCGCGGGTCAAAGCGGCACCAAGTTCGAGTTGGGGCTGGCTCCGGATGGAAAGTTCACCTGGAGCTACTCTCAGAACGGCAAATCACAGTCAGTCAAAGGTGTATATGCCCTGGACGGCAACGTGCTGGCCATGGAACCCGAAAGCGGCGGCGTTATGCTGGCGGAGGTCACGCCGCCGCAAGCGGGTCGCTTTGGCTTTGCGCTCCTGGGGGCGCCGCCGGGCGATCCGGGGCTCCAGTTTGCCAAGATTCGGTAGAGTAGTGGTCCGCTAGTCGAACGATGCGGCGCGACCGCAGAATCGTGGTCATGCCGCCAAATGCCTCTTGAATGCGAGTGCCCTATGACAACGCACTTCGATCAGTCTCCGCATCGCGCGTCCTTAGTCGTCGCTGTGGCGCTAGCGGCCCTATTGCCGGTCGGCGCCGGCTGCGAGCGCTCGGCCCCGGCAGCCGCGGAGCAACCCGTCCCGAAAGTCACCGTAAACGCGGTGGTTTCGCAGGAAACCATTGACGCCGACGAATACATCGGAAAAACCGAGGCCTCCGAGACCGTGGAAGTGCGGGCCCGCGTCTTCGGTTATCTCAAGACGATTGACTTCCAGGACGGCGACTTCGTCACCGAGGGCCAAACGCTCTTCACCATTGAGCCGGATGAATACAACGCGATCCACCAGCAATCGCTGGCGAGAATCGACCTCAACAATGCGGGCTTTGAACTCGCCAAAGCCAAGCACGCCCGCAACGAAAAGCTCGTGAAAACGGGCGCGGTTACTCAGGAAGAGTACGAAGAGTCGATTGCGGCCGTGAAGGATGCGGAAGCACGGATTACGGCTGCCAAGGCCGATGCCGATCGGACAGCCGTGGATCTCAAGTACACCGTTATCCGGGCCCCGATCAACGGTCGCATCGATCGAGCGTTTGTCAGCAAGGGCAACCTGCTAACGGGCGGGCAGGCGTCGGGGACGCTGCTGACCAAGATCGTCAACGAGCAGCCGATGTATGTCTATTTCGATGTGGATGAGCGGTCGCTCTTGCGCTATATGCGGCAGCGCGCCGAATCCCGTGCGTCCGCTCCGGGCAGCCTTCGCGACGCTGGCATTCCTTGCTACTTGCAGCTGGCCGACGAGCAGGAGTTCGTACATGAGGGACAACTCGACTTCGTCGAAAGCGAGGTCAACTCCAGCACGGGAACGGCCCGCCTGCGCGGCGTGTTTCCCAATGAGAACCGCGAGCTGGCCAGCGGACTGTTTGTGCGGATTCAGATTCCAGTGAGCAAAAAGTACGAGGCGCTGTTGATTCCCGAGCAGGCCCTGGCGACCGATCAGAGCATCAAGTTTGTGTATGTCGTCGGCGCCGACGGCGCGGCTGCCAGGCGCACCGTGGAACTGGGGGCTCAGCGCGGCGAGATGCGCATCATTACGGCCGGCTTGAAATCCGGAGAGCAGGTCGTCGTCAAAGGGCTCCAGCGGGTAAAGCCCGGTCAAAAAGTCGAGCCGGAGCTAGTACAGGCGACGTTGCCGCCTACGACCGTGCGCAAGCCGGTGACGCAGTTGCCCCCATCCGAGGCGCAATCTGTGGTGCCGCAGCCGCTGGAATCGCCTGCAGCGGTCCCGCCGCCGCGACGAACCCCGAAAGAGCGCTAACACCCGTGGCCACATTCTTCATTGACCGTCCGATCTTCGCGGCGGTCATCTCGGTCATCATCACGCTCGCGGGCGGCATTGCCGTGTGGCTGTTGCCGGTTGCGCAGTATCCCGAAATCACGCCGCCCACGGTCCAGGTGACCTGCAACTATCCCGGCGCGAGTGCCACGGTGGTGGCCGAAACGGTGGCCGCCCCCATCGAACAGCAGGTCCTTGGCGTCGAGAACGCGCTTTACATGAGCTCGCAGAGCACCAATGACGGCGGCTACAACCTGACCGTGACGTTTGAAGTGGGTACGAACCTGGACATGGCCCAAGTGCTCGTACAGAACCGCGTCAATCTGGCCTTGCCGACGCTTCCGAGCGAGGTGAAGGCCACGGGAGTTAGCGTTAAGAAGAAATCGCCGAACATCCTGCTCGTTGTGAACCTGGTTTCGCCCGACGGGACGTTTGACCAGCTCTATTTGAGCAACTACGCCACGATCCAGATTCGCGACGAATTAGCCAAGATCAAAGGCGTTGGCGACGTGACCTATCTCGGCCAGCTCGACTACAGCATGCGGGTCTGGCTCGATCCTGAGCAGATGGCCGCCCGCGATTTGTCGGCCAGCGATGTGGTGGCTGCCCTGCGCGAGCAGAACGTGCAGGTGGCGGCGGGCGCACTCGGCCGCCCGCCGGTGCCCCTGGGGCAAGCGTTTCAATACACGCTCAGCACGGTGGGCCGGCTGACGTCCACCGAGCAGTTCGAGAACATCGTGGTCAAGACCGGCGCCGACGGGCAGTTAACCCGCGTACGTGACCTGGTGACGGATAGTTGGAAGAACGACAAGGGCCAACTTTTCGGCGGAGTTCAGCTCGGCGCCAAGAATGAAGACACGTCGTGCAGCCTCGACGGACAACCCTCGATTGGCCTGGGCATCTTTCAGCAGCCGGGATCGAACGCCCTCAAAACCGCCGAGGCGATTCGCGCTCGCATGGAAGAATTGAAGCTTGGCTTTCCGCCCGACTTGAAGTACGACATCGTCTATGACACCACGCCGTTCATCGACGAGTCGATTGACGAGGTCTTCAAGGCCCTCCGCGATGCCATTATTCTTGTCGCCATCGTGGTGCTGGCGTTCCTCCAGTCCTGGCGGGCCACGCTGATCCCGCTGATTGCTGTGCCGGTGGCGATTGTAGGCACGTTCGCAGTGATGTTGTTGATGGGCTTCAGCCTCAACAACCTTTCGCTGTTCGGTCTGGTTCTCGCGATCGGCATTGTGGTGGATGACGCGATTGTGGTGGTCGAAGCGGTCGAGCATCATCTGGAACACGGCCTCGCGCCCAAAGAAGCGGCCCGCAAGGCCATGAGCGAAGTGACCGGCCCCATCATCGCCATCTCGCTGGTGCTGATGTGCGTGTTCATCCCGTGCGCGGTGATTCCCGGAATCACGGGGCAGTTTTTCCGCCAGTTTGCTCTCACGATCGCCGTCTCCACGTTCTTCTCCGCCGTTAACTCGCTCACGCTCAGCCCGGCGCTGTGTGGCATACTGCTCAAGGCGAAGCACGAGCAGCGCGACCCGCTCACCTGGCTGATCAACCTGCTCTTGGGTTGGTTCTTCAAGCTCTTCAACCTGGGGTTCAAGGTGGCGGCGGACGCCTACAGTCGGGCCGTAGGCCTCTTGCTGCGGGTCAGCGTCATTGTGCTGGTAATTTACGTTGGGCTGCTATGGCTGACTTACTTCAGCTTCACGCGCGTGCCGACCGGTTTCATTCCGTCGCAGGACAAGGGCTATTTGCTCGTCGATGTGCGGCTGCCCGATTCCGCGTCGTTGGAACGGACGCAAGCCGTCATGGCGCAAGTCGAGCGGATTGCCCGCGGCGAGGGGAAACCCAGCACCAGTGGCGAGACCCATTTGCAAGCCAGCTCTGAGCACGCCAGTTCTGAGCACGCCAGCGGCGAGCACGCCAGCCACGGAGGCATTCCCGGGATCGCGCATACGATTGCGATTTCCGGCCAGTCGATCGTGCAAAACGCGATTGGCTCAAACTACGGCACGGTGTATGTCGTCCTCGATGCGTTCCATCATCGCCACGGCGGCGAGTTGGGGGCAGACGCGATTGCCGCGAAGCTCCGCGCAGCGTGTTACCGCGAAGTGCAAGAGGCGTCGGTCGCGGTTTTCGGCGCCCCTGCCGTCGATGGCCTGGGTAGTGCGGGCGGTTTCAAGGTCATGGTGCGCGATCTGGGGGCGCTCGGTCTGGATGGCCTGCAAGAGGCCGCCGACGGCCTCGCAACTAGCGGCAACCAGCAGCCGGGGCTGGTGGGCCTGTTTAGCGCCTTCCGGTCGCGCACGCCCCAGATGTTTGTCGATATCGACCGCGAGCGCTGCAAATCGATGGGTGTTCCGCTCAATGAAGTCTTTCTCACGCTCCAGCTCTATTTGGGCGGTTACTACACCAACGATTTGAACCTGTTTGGGCGCACCTGGCAGGTCAATATTCAGGGCGATCCAAAGTTTCGCCTGAGTCCCGAGCAAGTCCGGCAGCTCAAGGTTCGCAATCTCACCGGCGGAATGGTTCCCCTGGGCAGCGTGGCCAGTGTCAGCGACGTCGGCGGGCCGGCCCTGGTGATTCGCTATGACGGAAAAACCGCAGCCGCCGTCAACGGCAGCTCGCTGCCTGGCGTCAGCTCCGGCACCGTCATTCGGACGGTGGAAGACGTCGGCAAGCGGGAATTGCCTCAGGGCACCGATCTTCAGTGGACCGAGCTGACGCTCTTGCAAATCCTGGCGGGTAACACGGCCATCTTCGTGTTCGCCGCGGCGGTCGTGCTCGTGTTTCTGGTCTTGGCCGCGCAATACGAGAGCCTCACACTCCCCCTGGCGGTCATCCTGGTCGTGCCGATGTGCCTCTTGTCGTCGGTGATTGGCGTGTGGTTGGCCGGCATGGACATCAACATCTTCGTGCAGATTGGTTTTGTCGTGCTCGTCGGCCTGGCCGCCAAGAACGCGATCTTGATTGTCGAGTTCGCCAAGGAGAAATCGGCCAAAGGGGCGTCGCCCTTCGACGCCACGGTCGAAGCCTGCCGCCTGCGCTTGCGGCCGATCATCATGACCTCGCTGGCGTTCATCCTGGGCGTTGTGCCGCTGGCCATTGCCGTCGGCGCCGGCGCGGAGATGCGCAGCACGCTCGGCATCGCCGTCTTCGCCGGCATGCTTGGCGTCACTCTCTTCGGCATCTTTTTGACGCCTGTGTTTTACTATGTGATTGTGCGATTGTTTGGCGCGCCCCAAGCAGCGACGGCAAGTCCAACTCAGGAAAAAGTCATCGTCGAGCACGCTCCTGAGCTGACACCGGCTTAGCCGAACCGCCTCTGACCTCTGAACGCCGACTTCGCAACTCTGGTTAACAGCGATTCCGGTCTCTTTTGCCACTTCGACGATTCCAACTCCTTGGCTGACAACCACTTGCGCCCCGTTAACAGGATTTCGCGTTCTCTGTTAACCTGCGCTGGCGAAAACCGCGGGTATTTCCGTCTCGATTGGCCTGGCTCGTTAACGCCACAGGCGAGAACGGGGGTTGCCGTTAACCACAGGTCTTTTCCCTCGTAGTAGGCGCACTTTGAATTCCTTCCCATCGTCCTCGTCCTCGTTCTCGTTCTCGTCCTCGTCCAACCGAGTCTGCCTGATCCGAATTTTCAAACAGCGGAGGTTCCGCGGCACTTCGCCGCGTGGCCTCAGCCGCGCCACTGGCGCAAAAGGCACTGCGAATTAGATCAACCGTACAGTTATCTGTCAAGAGACCTACTACAGATTGTATGTCCACTGCCCGCGACCTACCACATATAGTAGTCGACCCCCCGAAAGCTGGAGGCACACTCCGTGTGCCGTCCGCCCTCGCAGCCAACCGGACTTTCACAGCGAATCTCGCTCCCCGACGATGAAGGGATGACCACTGTCGCCGTCGCGGAGCCGTCCGCACTGGCCATCGACCTCACGTCGCAGGCCTTCAAGGAATGCCCATTCCCCACACTCGCCCGCATGCGGGAAGCGGGACCAGTGATTCGCGTGCGCTTTCCGCTGTTCGGCAAGGTCTGGATGGCCACGACCTACGAGGCGGTCAATGACCTCTTGCGCGACCATCACCAGTTCGTGCAAAACCCCGTCACGGCCGGCAATCCATGGATGAGGGCGCTCCTCCGCTGGCTCCCCCGCAACCTCAAGCCGCTGGCCACGAACATGCTGCTTCGCGACCCGCCCGATCACCGGCGGCTGCGGAGCCTGGTCGATCAGGCCTTCCAGCGGCACAGCGTCGAGGCCCTCCGCCCGCGCCTGGCAGTGCTGGCCGACGAGGCGCTCGATCGCCTGGAAAGCGAAGCGGCCCGCTCCGGGGGAACGGTCGATCTGCTGACTCATTTCGCCCGCCCGTTCCCCCTGGCGGTCATTTGCGAGATGCTCGGCCTGCCCCTCGAAGACCGGCCAAAGTTCACCCACTGGGCCTCGCGATTCTCGACCGCGAGCAGTTTTGTGGGCATCTTCTGGGGCCTGTTCACCGGCGTGCGGCAGATGATGCGATACGTCCGCGAGGAATTCCGCCGCCAATCGCGCCAGCCGCGTGAAGGGCTCTTTGCCGCCCTGATTCAGGCGGAAGAGGCCGGCGATCGCCTCAGCGAGGACGAGCTGGTGGCCATGGTCTTTCTGCTCTTGGCGGCTGGCCACGAAACGACGCTCCACCAGATCACGTTGAGCGTGCTTGCGCTGCTGGACCATCCTGAGCAGCTCGCCGAGCTGAAACGGGACTGGAGCCTCGCGGACTCAGCCGCCCAGGAGCTGCTCCGCTACATTTCGTTTGCCATGGTCACCAAGCCGCGCTATGCGGTCAGCGACACCCTCTTCCACGGCCAGTCGATCCGCCGCGGCCAGATGCTTTTTGCCTGCCTGGCCTCGGCCAACAGCGACCCCAGCGTCTTCCCCGATTCCGAGCGCCTCGACATCCACCGGCACGCGCAGAAGCACGTCGCGTTCGGGGCCGGCATCCACGTCTGCCTCGGCGCCAAGCTGGCCCGCACCGAGATGGAGATCGCCCTGGAGCACCTCTTCACGCGCTTCCCCAATCTCCGCCTCGCCGTCCCGCGCGCCGACCTGCGCTACTCCGCCCGCCCGGGTACACGGGCGCTTCTCGCGCTGCCAGTGCGACTCGAATAACGCGTGCGATGAGGCGAGATGCACGATAAACTGTACTGTGTCAGCCCAAGGAGCTTGTAATGTCTTCGCCCTTTCCCGGCATGAATCCGTTTCTCGAGCAGGAGGACGTGTGGAGCGATTTCCATGGCCGGTTCATTCCGGCCGCTGCCGAGGAAATCGGCAAGCAGGTCCGGCCGGCCTATATCGTGAAGATTGACCGCAACGTGTATGTCCACGAGCTTCCTGAAGGCGAGCGAAGACTGCTTGGTCGTCCAGACATTTATGTGGCAGAAGGAGCGAAGGAGGCTGGGCCAGTTACGTCATCGTCTGCTACGCTCGCCGCTCCGGCCCGTGCTCAGCTGGTCCCATTAACGATAACCGAGCGCCAAGGGTTCATCGAAATCCGTGACGGCGTGAATCGCAGTCTGATTACCGCGATCGAGCTATTAAGCCCCGCCAACAAGGAACATGGCTCGGATCGCGACCAATATCTTGCGAAGCGCAATCGGTACCTCGACACCGGAGTCCACCTGGTCGAAATCGACCTGCTGCGCGGGGGCCCGCGTTTGCCGCTGCATCCGCCGCCGAAGGGAGACTACTGTGTCATGGTCAGTCGGGCCGAGGAGCGGCCGAACGTCGATTGTTGGCCGATTCGGCTCCGCGATGCGTTGCCTGCGATACCGATTCCGCTCCGTGCTGCGGATGGAAGCGTGCCGCTGAATCTTCAGGCGGTCGTGCATCGCGTTTATGACGCCGCCGGATATGGCGACTACATTTATAAGTTCGATCCGAATCCACGTTTATCGCCGGACGATCAGCGGTGGGCGGCGGGGGTGCTCAAGGATCACGGCGCATGAGCCACCAAGAGGCCGCAATTTGGCGCGCGGCATTCGTCAGACCGAGTTCGACAAGCTCCGAGCCGTTGCTCATCTTGTGATCCTTCGTGGCGAAGCCAATGATCCTTGCCCCATAGGAACAAACCGCCAAAGCTGACGCTCATTCAATCTCGTGGATCATTCCCTTTGGATCGCGGGGCACGATGCGTTCGTTCGGACAATCGACGAGCAGGTCGAGGTCCTCCAGCACGATTGCACCGAGGAGTGCTGTTTCGCGTTTCGGCTCGACGACTGCAGTAAACGTGCCGTGCCGGCCGAGCAATTCGACGTATGCCCCTTCAGCGCCGCGGCGCTGGGCGGTGCGGCCGTCCGCGTAGCGAACGGTGATCTTGTCGCCGCGCGGCAGGCCCAGCTCCTTTACCATTTTCTCGGGCAGTACCAGCTTCGTTGCTCCGGAATCCACGATGGCGCGAATCGTTTTTCTTCGCACCTTGTCCTTCGCAAGCACGCCACGCTCGGCCAGCGTAATGTCGCCATAGTTGGCCACTTCGAGGTCAATGCTGATCCGCCCCACGCCGTTAGCTCCTGTCGCTTGTCGCATAGTGATGCTCCTTCCGCGTCAGTCCTACCAATTCACGATTCAATCGTACGCGGCCTATGGCGTGCACTCAACTCATTTCCCGACTACGACGGCGAAAACCTCGCAATCGCCTCGCGATTGAGCGTGATGCCCAGGCCGGGGCCGGTGGGCATATGCAATAGGCCGTCGGGGTCGAGGGAGAAGGGCTTTTCGATGATCTCTTCGATGTAGGGCACGCCCGTTTGTTATTCGATCCCGGGGGAACAGCACGTGACCTGTTACCACCAAAACTCCGTCCGCAACCAGGCCAGCGTGCGGTCCAGTGCGATGGCGCCGAGGGGCCGCTTGCCGACGTAAACGCGGGCATACCCCGTCATCCCAGAACGCAGCTCGGCGGCGTCGTTCTTGAGCCGGCCATAGACGATCACCGTGCCGGGCGTGTCACCATTGATCCGCGGCGCCGGCCCAGCAGCGGCCGCGTTGTCGTGAACGGCCAGCGGAGCGATGCGTTCCACGGCGATCTGGAACGTCTGGAATGGCAACCCCCGCGCTTTGAGATCGACGCGCTGTCCGACGTGAACATGGGCCGCCGCCTGCTCGGAAAGACCAATCTCCACCTCTAGAAGCGACGGCTCTTCGACTTCGCAGATTAAATCCCCTTCATGCAGGTAGTGGCCGACCATTTCCGCGAGGCGCGGAGTCGTAATGACGCCCCCAACGGGCGTGGTGACCGAGAGTCGGGGCTCTTGAGCTTGCCAATGCCGCAGCTCCTCGCGGAGGCGATCCAGAAGGGCCCGCTGGGCATCCTTCTCTTCGGGCCGGGCGCCGGCCTTTAGCAGGGTAAGTGTGCTCTGGGCGTCGGCGAGGTCCTTCTCGCGGCGGGCCAGCTCCGCCTCGGCGTCGAGGCCGGCAATCGCCTCCCGCGTTCCCAGCGCCAAGCGATGCCGCTTCTGGAACTGGCCCTGTGCCAGGATGGCCTCGGCCACTTCGAACCGGCGCTGGGCCTCCTGGACTTGCTCCGGGGGAATCGCTCCCTTCTTGCGCAGTTCCTTAGCCCGCTGGTAAGCATCGCTGGCCGCGGTCTGCTCGGCGGTGTATTGGGCGATTTGCCGATCGAGGCGAAAAAGCTCCTCCTCGTAGGCCTGCCGGGCCCGCGACAGGTCCTGACGCGCCAGGTCGCGCCACTTTTCCATCCGCTCGACGCGGCTTTCCTGCTCGGCGACTTCCTCGGGCCGCGGACCGATTTCCAAGAGCCGCAGCTTCGCTTCCGCCTCGCGGATCTCGGCTTGCTTTTGCGCGATGCGGCTGGCGAGGTCGGGAACCTCCAGTCGGGCGACGACGGCCGCTGGCGAAATGCGGTCCCCTTCATCGAAATGGACCTCGCGCAAGAAGCCGGCGACTTCGGCCCGCAACTGGGCCCGCACGGCTGGCCGGACCTGGAAGGGTCCGCTCGCGCGGTCTTCCACTTTGACAAGCTGCATGACCGGTGGCACAGCCACGAGCAGCAGCAGCCACGCAATCGTTCGTTTGCGGCGCATCAGGAACATGGTGCGTACCTCCCCGCCAGTGAATCCCCGGAACAGACCCCCTATGCTGGCCCAGGCCAACAGCAAAACAGCGCCAAGGCCCAGCCAGCCCCAACTCGACCACAGGAACTGAAAGAAGCCCCACAGCATCAAGGACACGAAGGTCAGCGAGTAAAGCCAACTCACCAGGCCGTAGGCCGCGAGCACCCCGCCGCGCTCTTGGCGCGCCGGGCGGGCAGCCCCCCACAGCAACCAGCGGACGTGGCCAGTGACGTAGTCCCACGAGCGCTGCCGCAGGTTGGGGATCTCCAGCCAGTCGCTCAGCAGGTAATAGCCGTCGAGCTTCAGCAGCGGGTTGAAGTTGAAGAGCGTTTGCACGCCGCAGACGCTCAGCAGAATGAAGGCGACATAGTTGACGAGCGTCGCGGGAACCGTCAGCCGCCACACGAACACGGCCAGGGCCCACAAGAACAGCTCGAAATATCCGCCGGCAAACGTCACCCACAGCCGCTTGGACTTTTCGCGGAACAGCCAGGCGTCCGAGACGTTGCAGTAAAAGCACGGCATGAAATACATGAGCAGAAAGCCGATCTCGTGGACCTCGCCCCCATAGCGTTTGCAGGTCAGCCCATGCGCCGATTCGTGCAGCATGGTGACGACAAACAACGCCAGCCAAACCAGCACCGCCGTCTCCCAGCGGAGCGAGTGGTAGAAGGTGCTGACCAGGTCTGCGCGGCCGGACCAGAACAGGAACGCGGCCAGGGCGATCGAGCCGGCCGAGAACGCGACGAAGCCGCTGGTCCAAAAAAACCACAGCTTGGGCGCCAACCACGTAAACAGCCGGTCGGGATCGACGAGGCTTTTGCGCCAATAGAGAAGACTTTGGCGGAATTGCGGATTGCGGCTTACGGATTGCCCAGCGGCGGCAGCAGGCCTGCCAGTTTCTCGCGCCGCGCCATGTGCGCTCTCAAGCAGTCCTTTTGTCCGGGCCAGTGCCAGGAACTCGTCCAGTTCTTCCTCTCCGAGGGGTTGGCCGAAGCGGTCCTGAAATGCCGTGCAAACGGCAGCGGCATCCTGGCGGCCGTCAAGCTGGGTGAGCAGAAAATGCTCCTGCTCACCCAACTGAAAATATGCGCCGCTGGCGGGATCCTTGACCACATACCGCCCGCGCTCGCCGAGCGGCCGGACGACCAGCTCGGACCGGCGCGTGGGAAGCGCGCTGGCCAGCGCGGACATGACGTGGGCTCCCGCAAGTGCCTTTAACAGGCCGCCCTACCGAACCAATTGGCAATTGCGACCGCCGCCTCGTCGGGGCCAGCCAGGATGTGCTGGGCGGCATTGAGCGTGCCGTCGTTATTCGGCGGCAGCGCATTGTCATTGGCGGGAACGGGGCAGGACGGTGTCGGTGCAATCCGATCCTCCAACTCATCGATCTGGAACCTCCTACGTGCCTCTGGAACCGGTTTCATGGGAACCTCCTCTATGAAAGAGAAAAACAAACGCAATGAGGAAGGCCGGTCGGCACGCCCCGAATACCGGGTCTTTCCGCCGACACGGCTGGAATCTGACGTCGAGGACGACTGATGAATGCCGGCCAGAGATGTGAATTTCGCGCATACAACAAAGTCCTAACAGTTTCCGCGTGAACATCAACAGTTATTTTTGAGAAAATCGCGTTTTTCCCGTAACAAACGGGCCCTTCCTGCACGGTGTCGTACGGAGCAGTTTTCGTGCCGAAGTCTCGCAATTCCAGCAAGTGGCTGTTTTTCTTGACGAGAATACCAGGATCGACTAGCGGCGATTCCCGAGGTGGCCCTAAAATGAAAAGCTGCGATGCTACAACACTTGGTGGCGCAATGCGTTACGACGAGAACCTAGCAATCGCCTCACGGTTGAGCGTGATGCCCAGACCCGGGCCGGTGGGAGTGTGGAGGAGGCCGTCGGGGTCGAGGGTGAAGGGCTGCTCGATGATCTCCTCGATGTAGGGCACGCCCGTCTGGTATTCGATCCAGCGGGCGACAGGCAGGGCCGCGGTCAGGGCGAGGTCGGCTGCGACGCCTACGGCCGTGTTCCAGCCGTGCGGCACCAGCAGCACGCCGTGGTCGTAGGCCGCCCAGCCGAGCTTTCGCCCTTCGGAGAGGCCGCCGCACTTGGTCAGGTCGGGCTGGATGATATCGACCGCCCGCCGATCGATCAGCGGCTGAAAGGCCTGCCGGCGAGTCAGCACCTCGCCCGTGGCGATAAGCACCGGCGAGGATTGCTTCAGCTCGGCGAAGCCCTCGAAATCGTCGGGCCTCAGGGCTTCCTCGAACCAGGTCACGCCAAAATCACCGAGCATGCGGGCCGTTTCGCGGGCCCAGCCGACATTGTGCGGCCAGAACTGCTCGCTGCCGCCGGCATCGACCATCAGCTCGACGTCGTCGCCGACGGTTTCGCGGGCCGTCTTGATCAAGAGCTCGTCAAGCTGGCGGCTCACGCGGCCGAAGGGCCGCCAGCCCATCTTGATCGCCCGAAAGCCGCGGGCGAGTTGCGCCTGAAGCAATTCGCGCAGTTTCGGCGGCTGCTCAAAGAGGATCGAGGCGTAGGGCTTGATCCGGTCGCGGTAATAGCCGCCGAGGAGCCGCGCGACTGGCTGGTTGAGGACCTTGCCGCAGAGGTCCCAGAGGGCGATGTCGATGCCGCTGATGGTGTGCTCGACCGAGCCGCCGCGGCCCAGCCAGAACGTACATTGGCGGAGCTTCTCGCTGACGCGCTCGGGCTCGAGGGCCGACTGGCCAAGCAGGTGTTCCTTGAGGAGCTGGAGCGAACCCTCGACCAGGGCCCGCGTGGTGTAGCAACTGCCTAGCCCCGCGAAGCCGTCCTCGCCGACGACTTCGACGAGCGTGTTGTACTGGACATTGGGGTCGGTTCCGCCGGGCCAGCCGTGATCGTGCGTAGCGCCGCCGAGCGGGATGGTGCGGACGGAGGTGATTTTCATGGTAGAACCGGAAGCTCGAATCACTGATTGCCGAACGCCCCACCGACCTTCGTTGTTCGTCACTCTTCGGACGATCCTTGCTGCGGCTACAGCCAATCATCCAATCGCAGTCCGGGAACATGGCGGTACAGCCGGCTGGCGTGTTGAAAGAACCGATGTGCCAGTCCCGCCGGTCGTCGCAGGTGCGCTGAGCAGGTGTCGGTGTCGAGCAAAAAGCTCATGGCTCCACCGGAGCTGCACGGTCAAGTTGCCGCTGGGCTCGAACCTGGACCATGAGCTCATCCAATTCTGGAAAATCTGCTAATGAGCCTGCGGACCGGAGAATCCCCTCGCCCCATTTCCTCTCCGCTGGCACGGGGCGAATCGTTACCTCGACGGCTTGGCCCTCGTATCCCTGCGGAGTCGAGTTCAGCACGATCGTGTTGCCGTGTACTGTGCCCGTGATGTTGGCTTCCATCGATAAACCTCCAAATCGATTATACCTTTTCGTGCCTTTTGCGTGCCATCCCGCGACGGCCAGCGGCGAATGTCGAATGTCAAGGCCATTGCCAAGTGCGAATTGAGACGGGTGTTGTTCAGTCGCTGAGCACGCTGATCCGCGCGCCGCGGTTGGCTGGCGTTGTGATGATGATGTCGAGCGATTGGGTGCGGGTCGCTCCCCGCAATCGCTCGACAAGATTTTCCGCGGCGGCCTGGGTTGGCTGGACGGCGAACAGCGTGGGTCCCCAGGAACTTTGTCCAACGCCCGCGGCGCCGAGGCTGCGAATCTGTTGCACGAGACGCGTCAAAAGCGGCCCGTTGTACGCTCCGCCTTGGCGGGGGGCGAAACAGAGGCCCGATTGATGGCCGTAGCGATACAGGCTTTCTGCGAAGGCCGGGAAGTCGCCGGTCGCGGCGGCTGGGACGAGATGTTCGCGAACTTCCGCGATGAGCTGGTCCGTCACCGCAGCCGCAATGGCCGGCAGCCCCGCGATGGCGGTTGCTTCGTCGTCGCCTGCCAGGCCCGACAGTCCCAGCGGCCGGACCAAAACGAATCGCCAATCGGGCGGCAGATCGATCCGGCAATCGAGCGGCGAAATCGGCTCGCCCGGCAGCTTGCCCTGTTCGACAACCAGTCCGCCCTGCACAAAGCCGTACGTGCCGACAGCCGATCGCGTTCCGCGGCCGACGCTCAGAGCCAGTTCGCCAGGCGACTGGCTCGGCAGGCCGACGAAGGCATTCAGTCCCGCCGCGACGGCCAGGCCAAGCTGTGTGCCGGTTCCCAGGCCGGCGTGCTCGGGCGGAGCGGCGAGGATGTCGATCTGGCAACTGGGAATGCCCGCCCGATGAAACGAGGCCCACCGCCAGCAGAAATTCATCGCCCGACCGGCGAGCGGGCCGGTCGTTGCCAACATGCCAGATTCGCGGATCGCCAGCACCAGGCCCGGCTTCTCGACCATGGCCCCCACGCCGCCGTATTGCCGGCCCGTGCCGCCGGCCAGCGACCACAGGCCGAAGTGCAGGCGGCTGGGAGCGGTGATGTGGACGGAGCGGGGCATGGGTTCAGGGTTCAGGGTTCCGGGTTCCGTTGACTGTCGATGTACTCGGTGAGCAATGCGAAGGCTTGCCGCTCCTGGTCGCCAGCGGTCTTCTCGACGGGAATCGCGAGCCGCTTCATTTCGTCGCGAATTTGCTGGGCGGGCAAGATGCCGATGCGAGTGGCCAGGATGGCCGCCTCGAGCACCGCGTGCTTGGCCCGGTTGAAGCCGAGGAAATCGCGGAGCGTGCCGCGATCGACCACGTCGCAGACGATCGTCGTTCGCTCGGATTGGTCGTCGAGCTGGCGAACGCGAAACGCAAACCAGCGGCAGGCGTCGGCGACGATATGGCCGCGGATGGCCTGGGCGGCGAGGAGCGGCGGCAGTGGGTCGAGCCGGCCAATCGCCGACCGGGCGATCAGCTCCACGTCGTCGGTGATGTGAAAGACCCCCTCGCCGTGCCGCTTCAGGTTTTGATAGGTCTGCGACGTCTGGTAAGGCCGCAGCACGAGCCGCGAAATGGCCCGGTCGGTGCGGGGGCCCATCGGCGAGAGGTTC
>JAKEHX010000583.1 GCA_022614795.1 Planctomycetaceae bacterium
GGGCCGTGTATGCCAAGACCTGCCAGGTCTGCCACACACTTTTCGGCACGGGTGCCAAGATCGGGCCCGACCTGACGGGCTCGAACCGGCAGAACCTCGATTACCTGCTGTCGAACATCGTCGATCCCAGCGCCGTCATGGCCAAGGAATACCAGCCGCTGGTCGTGCGGACTGGCGACGGGCGGACCATTACTGGCATCAAGAAGGAGGAGACGGCCGATTCGCTCACGCTACAAACGCAGAACGAAGCAATCGTCGTGGCCAAGGCCGACATCGAGAACAGCAAGCAGAGCGACAAGTCAATGATGCCCGACAATCAGCTCCTCCAGTTCACGAGCCACGAAATCCGCTCGCTTGTTGCCTATTTGTCCGCTGGCGGGCAGACGCCGATGCAGGCCACGGCCGACAACGTGAGCAGCTTCTTCAGCGGCAAGGACCTCGCCGGCTGGGTCGGCGACGCCAAGCTGTGGTCGGTCGAAAACGGTGAAATCGTCGGCAAGACCGCGGGCCTGGCCAAGAACGAGTTTCTGATCAGCGAGCTGTCGGTTGGCGACTTCCGCCTCGCGCTCGATGTCAAGCTCGTCGGCGACGAAGGCAACAGCGGCATCCAGATCCGCAGTCAGCCGATCGCCGGCGGCGAAATGAAGGGTTATCAGGCCGACATCGGGCCCGGTTGGTGGGGCAAGCTGTACGAAGAGCATGGCCGCGCCCTCTTGGAAGCCAAAGGGGGCGAGCAATTCGTGAAGAAGGGCGAATGGAACCGCTACGAAATCGCTGCCGCCGGCAGCCGGGTGCGAACCTGGATCAACGGCAATCTGTGCGTCGATCGGGACGATCCGGAAGGCGCCCGCCGCGGCGTGATCGGCCTGCAAGTGCACTCTGGGGGCAAAACCGAAGTCCGCTTCAAGAACCTGAAGCTGACGCTTGCGACGGGAGCAGTGCCGGCGCTGCCCTATCCGGTGAGCAAGCCAGCGCCGGATGGGGCGAAACCGAAAGTCAGCTTCAAGAAGGTCACACTGGATCGGGCGTTTCGAAGTGAAGGCGTAGGGATGGGAGATTTCAACAATGATGGGTTCCTGGATATTTCGGCTGGAAGCGTCTGGTATGAAAATCCAGGCCATGGGCCAGGAGCCAGCGGCCAGGAGCCAGGGGCCAAACCGACCCGAAGCGTCAGCGAGGGATCTCCAGCCCTGGCCCCCAGCCCTAGCCACTCCACGTGGGCCATGCACGTCGTGACCGAGAAGCCCAACAGCTTCGACATCAAGACCTACGGCGACACGTTCATGAACTGGGCCGAGGACGTGGATGGCGACGGCCGGCAGGACCTGGTCGTGGTCGATTTCCCCGGCAAGCAAACGTGGTGGTTCCAGAATCCGGGTCACGCCAACAAAGAGCCGTGGAAGCGGAACGTCGTTGTGCCGCAGACGAACGACGAAAGTCCGCTGTATTTGGATACCGATGGCGACGGCCGCCGCGAGCTGGTCTATGGCGATGCCGCCAATCGGCTGGCGATCGCCCGCCCGCAGGCCAACCCGCTGGTCGAATGGAAATCGACGGCGATCTCCGCCCCCGGCGACGTCAGCGTGCAGAAGTTCTATCACGGCCTGGGCGTGGGGGACATCGACAAGGATGGGCGGAATGACGTGATCGTTCCAAATGGTTGGGCCGAAGCGCCCGAAGTAGCAGGCACACTCCGTGTGCCGTCGGGCGACAACGGCACACGGAGTGTGCCTATAACTTGGACTTTCCACGCCGCCCCATTCGGCGAAGCCCAGGCTCAGATGTACGTCTTCGATTTCGACAGCGACGGCGACAACGACGTGGTCGGTTCATCGGCTCACCGCCGCGGCATCTGGTGGTACGAGCAAGTTTTGGCGAGCGGGGGGCGTGAGCCCCCTGAGTGGAAAACCCACAAGATCGACGACTCGATCGCCCAGACGCACAGCCTGATTCTGGCCGACATGAACGGCGACGGCCTGCCGGACCTGGTGACCGGCAAGCGGTTCTATGCCCACAACGGCCGCGATCCGGGCGAGGACGAGCCGCCCACGATTGCCTGGTACGAGTTATCCCGTGAAGGGAACGCGCCCAAATGGACCAAGCACGAGTTCGACGCCGATAGCGGCGTCGGTACGCAGTTCGAAGTCCACGACATGAACGCGGACGGCTTCCTCGACGTGATCGTGGCCAACAAGCGCGGCGTGTTCTACTTTGAGCAGGTGCGCCCGTAGTGGGGCAGGCTTCCAGCCTGCCAAGCATCGCGTAATTCGTTGCCTCGTCCGGCAGGCAAGATGCCTGCCCCACTTTGTATATGTCCGACACATCCCAAGTCTTCCTCGCCGCCGATCTCGGTGCATCGAGCGGCCGCGTGCTTGCAGGCCTCTTTGATGGCGCGAAGCTCACGCTGGAAGAAGTCTATCGCTTCGAAAACGGCGGTGTGCCGGCCGCGGGGCGGATGCAGTGGGATCTCTTAAACCAATGGCAGCATGTGCTCCGCGGCTTGCGGGCGGCGGGCAAGGTTTATGGCGACCGCGTGGCCAGCATCGGCGTCGATACCTGGGGAGTCGATTTCGGACTGCTCGGCCGGAATGACGAGCTGCTGGGCAATCCCTTTCACTATCGCGACCGCCGCACGGCGGGGATTCTCGACAAGGCCTTCGCCATTGTGCCGCGGGAGGAAATCTTCGCCGCAACGGGCCTCCAGTTCATGGAGTTCAACTCGCTCTATCAACTGCTGGCGATGAAGCTGGCCGATTCGCCGCTTTTGGACGTGGCCCAGTCGCTGCTGATGATTCCGGACCTCTTTCACTGGCTTTTAACGGGCGTCAAAGCGAACGAATTCACCGATGCCACGACCACGCAGTTCCTCAATCCCAAAACCGGCGGCTGGACGACGGACCTCTTGACCAAATTCGGCCTGCCGACGCACATCCTTGGAGAGATTGCCTCGCCCGGTACGCGGCTGGGCAAGCTTCAGACGAGCGTGGCCGAAGAAACCGAGCTGGCCGGCGTCGAGGTGATCCTGCCCGGGACACACGACACGGCCAGCGCGGTGATGGCTGTTCCCGCCGCTAGCCAGCCGGGCCAGCGGCCCGACTGGTGCTATATCAGCAGCGGCACGTGGTCGCTGATGGGAGTGGAAACGCCCGAGCCGATCATTACGGACCGCGTCTATCAGCTCAACTTCACCAACGAAGGGGGTGTGGGGGGCACGACGCGGGTGCTCAAAAACATCGCGGGTCTGTGGCTGGTGCAAGAGTGCCGCCGAATTTGGAAGCTGCAGGGCCGCGAATTCGCCTTCGACGAGCTGATCCAGCGGGCCGGCGAGGCCCTGCCGCTTACGTCGCTAGTCAACCCCGATGATCCGTCGCTGGTGGCCCCCAAGGACATGACCGCCGCGATCCGCGACTACTGCACCAAGACCGGACAGATCGCCCCGGCCACCGAAGGGGCCATCGTACGCACCGCCCTGGAAAGCCTGGCCCTCCGCTACCGAATGGTGCTGGGCTACCTGGAAGAACTCGTGGGCGGCCGGATCGAAACGATCCACATCGTCGGCGGCGGCGCGCAGAACCGGCTCTTGTGCCAAATGACGGCCGACGCCTGCAATCGCCGCGTCGTGGCCGGTCCCGTCGAAGCGACGGCGATCGGCAACCTGATGATGCAAGCCGTCGCGCTGGGAACCGTCGGCAGCATCGCCCAGGCCCGCGAGATCGTCCGCACGAGCTTCGCCGCCCAGGAATTCCGCCCCAAGCAGCCGCAGGCGTGGAACGATGCGTATGGGCGGTTTGAGAAGTTGGTGGAAAGGGGCTAGGGCTGGGGGCTAGGGCTAGGGAGTCCGACGAGTAGAAATATTCAGTGCAAACTCGAGCCGAAGGTACTTTGTACTGAGTACCCAGTACTGAGTACGATGTACCACGCTGCGGCGATCCGGCCGGTGCAGGTTCAGGACATGGGTAACAAACTTGGTTCAAGACATGGGTGGCGCCTGAGGGCAGAATGGGACTCCGAAAGGAGACCCAGGTATGCCTTGGCA
>JAKEHX010000584.1 GCA_022614795.1 Planctomycetaceae bacterium
CGGCTGACCCAAAAGCCGCAATTGCCAGCGCTCCATCTGGTAATCGATGCTGTGGGCGGTGAAGTCGCGGGCCAGCGACCGCATCTGGATGAGCCGGCGGACTGGGCTGGCGTCGGGAACTCCCGCTTCCGGAAGCGGCTGGAACTTGATGGCGGACTTCGGCTCCCAGCGCTGGTCGTCCGGCCCGCGCTCAGGCAAGAGCGTGCCGGTGGCCAGCGAATGGAATTCGTGGCAGACCATCCGCTTGCCCGTTTCGGGATGCGAGAAGATGCTGCCGACCGCGACCGGCCGGCCGCGATCGTTCCAGACGAAAACCGCGCCGTGCTGGCCGTGGCTGCGGGTGGGATTCGTCCAGACGTAGATGGGCTTCTCGACCAGCTCGGCTTTGGCGCTGTGCCCCTCGTCGAGGTACATGTTCCACGTCCTGGCGTCGGCCAGGTGCAGCTCGGCCAGGCGCTGCTGGGCCTGGGCCGACGCCTTGGGTGGATCGGCGGCAGGCTCGGCTCCGGCAAGGACAAGCGCCAAAAGCATCGATCCAAGCATGCGGTGCGACTCCTAATTCTCCGGCGCTACCGGCAGCAGCTCGGGCGGAATCGGCTGGCTGACCGAGAAATGGGGTTTGGCGGGGTCCCGCGATTCGGGATAGCGGTCGGCGTGCCAGACGACGTTGCCGTTGTGTCGCCCCTCCAGCTCGCCCGACGTGCGGCGGGCAAAGCCATATTCCCAAACTGCCGTGCCGTCCTTTTTCACCGCCTCAATGAGCAAAAGCGACTCGGGATCGGTCCCCATGACGAAGGCGAACACCGCTCCGTCGATGACGACCGGGCCCTTCGCCGCGCCGCTCATTTCCTTGGGCTCATAGCGATAGAGCGGCCGGGGCAACATGCGCAGCTCCTCGCGGTCGGTGCTGTCGGCTTTCCAGCCGAGCATGGCCGACTGGAACTGCTCGGCCAGCGACTTCATCTGGCGAAGGCGGAGGGCCCGCGTGGCCTCGGGCGCGGGGGCCTCGGGAATCGGGGCGAAGGTGACGCCGGACTCCTGCGGCTGCCAGACGAGTTGCGACTCTTGGCGGGCGACGATCTTGCCGCGGCTGATCGACTCGAAATCGTGGATGAGGCGCTTTTCCCAGGGATAGAGGCAGGCGGCGGCCAGCGGCTGGCCTTCGAATATGTAAAGGACCGTCAGGCCGTCCTCGCTGCCGCGGACATTGTTGGCCCACCGCAAAGAGACGATCGGTTTGGCCGGCTCCTTCGCGTCGGCATCGGCCTCGACCTGGTTCACCGCGGCGTCGATCAGCTCGCGCAGCGACTTGGGCTCGCCGCGGGCAGGGACAGCGTCCTGGGCCAAGAGCAAACCAGGACGGGCCATGAGAACTAGCGCCAACGGCGCAAGCAGGCAACGGTTACGCCAGGCAATCATTCGGGGGACTCCTTGGATTGCGGCTGGCGTAAAGGCGACGTGCCCGGCAGCAGCTTGTTGGGGTCGAAGTTGAACATGACATACGGCCGAGTGCGGTCGCTCCAGGCATCGCGCAATCCGTCCCACGACTGGACGATCGAATCATTGCGGCGGACGCGCAGGGCGTCGATATTCATCCGAGCCAGGGCGAATCGCCAACCGCGCCCGGTGGTTGACTCGATCGCTTCGAGCATCAGCCAGGACTCGGGATCGGTTCCTTCGACAAAGGCGAACAGACCGCCGTCGAGGACCTTGTGGCTTGGACTATCGTAGCGATAGGCGGGTTGGTCCAGCAGCCGAAGCTCGCGGACAACCTCGTCGCCGCCCCGCTTGTCGGCCAATTCCGTCGCGAACTCGCGGGCGAGCGACCGCATCTGGCCCAGGCGGCCGCGGGCCGATTCGGCGGGCGGCTGCGCGCCGGCGAGGTCGGCAAAGCGCGTGCCCGGCGTCTTCGTATTCCAATGCGAAACGTCTCCTTCCTTGGCTTGCACGCCCCGCTCGGCGACCGAGACGAATTCCACGGTCGAATCCTTGAATGGGTGATACCAGCGATAGATCGACGCGATGGCGGCGGGGCGGCGATCGACCGTCCACAGAAACACCTCGCCATAAACGCTGCCCGCGGTGGGATTGCTCCAGCGCAGCAAAGGCTCCTTGACCAGATCGGCTTTGGCTGGATCCTCGTCGCCGACCACCACTTCCATGATCTTCGCCTTGGCCGGCGCGAGGCGGGCGACTTCTTCCTGGCGGGCCTTGTCGGTATCGGCCGCTGCCGGCACGGGGTCGGCGGCGAGCAGGAGCGAGGCGAGAAAGACGATTGACATGCGGTTTGGCGTAGGGTGCATGAGCACCGCGAAATGCACCAGCTTTTGCGGTTCATTTATGGTGCATTTCGTTGCACTCATGCACCCTACGGCATCTTGATAAAAAACGAGGTGTAAGGTTGGGCGTGGCTGCTAATGTCGCTCCAGGGCATGATTTCGGCGGACCAGACCTCCTTGTCCTGATAACGCAGCACGAAGCCGACGCTGTTCATGCGCGCCGGCGCGAAGTGCCAGGTTTCATCGCCCGCCCAGCCGCGCGCCTCCAGGAGCAGGAACACCTCGGGGTCGGTTCCTTGGACCAGCACGAACAGCGCGCCGTCGAGGATCTTGTGCTCCGGCGACGCGTAACGATAAATGGGCTGCGTGAGCAGGCGCAGCTCTTGCTTGGCGCCGTCGCGCTCGGTCTTTGTGGCGGCGAAATCCTTCGCCAACCGCTTCATCGCCAGGAGCCGCCCCGGCGCCGTGGAAGCTGGCGGCGGAGCGTCCGGGAGCGGGGCGAACTTGACCCCCGCGCTGCCGGCGGTCCAAACGTCGCGGTCCTGATAACGGCCGACGAGCGGAACCTCGGCCAGCGAATGGAACTCGTGCGACATGTGGGTATGCGGCGTAAACCATTTGAAGAGCGAACCGATGACCGCGGGACGCTCGTCGACCGTCCAGAGAAAGACGTTGCCGTGAATTTCGCCGACTGCCGGATTCGACCAGCGGAGCACCGGATCGGCAACGAGCTTTGGCGTGGATCGCGGCCCGTCCTGGAGCGTGAAGGCGTATTTGCCCGCTTCGGCCGTCGTCAGCTTGAGGGCCGCTTCGATCTGGGCCTTGTTGACGGGCGTCGGAGCAAGCGGAGCGGCTGGTTCATTGCTGCGCGCCTGCGGCGCGACGTCCTGGCCGCGCGCTGCCGTGGCAATCGCCAGCAGGGCGGCGACACCAACCCGAAGCGTGAGCGAGGAGATTCGCAGCACAGGCAGATGAGAACGTAGGCCTCGCTGACGCGTCGGGTTGGTCGTGAGGCCTCGCTGACGCGTCGGGTTGGTATGGTCCGCCGCCAGGGACGCGCTCATAGCCCCGCCCCCGCCGCGAGTTTGTCGGCGACCCAGCGGCTGACGAGCCGCACGTCGGAGGACCAGTTCGCCGAGGAAACGAGGTCCTTCTCGACCTCATAGACCTGGTCGACTGCGTTGCCGCGGACGTTGCGCACGACGGCGTGGCCGTCCCAATAAGCCACGAGCAACGCGTCGTCCGAGAGCCAATCGAGCGCCCCCGCCGCATCCTCCAACGCCTCGTCGCTCAGGAGCACGCTGTCGCTGGGGGACCAGAGGTGCAGTCGCGACTGGTCCTTGGCGGACCAATCACCCAGGGCAATCGCGAGCCGCTCGCCGCGCGGGCACCAGCGGACGCAGCTCACGGCGCCGCGGCCGGTGGTGCGGCGGGCAACCTCTTCGAGCGTGGCGGCGTCCCACACGCTCACGACGCCATCAAACGTGCCCAGCGCAAACTGCCTGCCATCGGGCGAATAGGCAACTGAGGTAACGACGCCCGCGTTCGTGGCGAGCGTCGCCATCAGCCCGCCCGTCTCGCTGTCCCACTGCCGCAGTTTGCCGTCCTGGTGGCCGGTGATGAAAAAGCGGCTATCGGGCGAGAACGAAACGCAATTGACGCGGTGGTTTCCCAGGTCGAGCCGCCAACCAGTGCTCGGATGGACGAGCACCATCTTGTGCCCGATAAAGCCTTCCAGCTTGAAGCGGTTGTTCGCGGAGAACACCGAACCATAAAGCCGCGACGGCTGGATCGGGGCGGGGCGCGGAGCGATTACCGGCGTCGGGGGCACAGTGTTTCTGGCGGCGGGCTGCGCGGGCGCGGGCTTGATGACCGCTGGGGGCGCTGGCGGCGATGACTCGCTCACGAGTAGCGGAGCAATGTCGGCGGGAGACAGCGCAATTTCACGGACGGGCAAAATTTCGACCACATCGGCGACAACTGATGGCGCGGGCTCACGCTGCCGCGACGATGTGGCAAACAGCGCCGGCTGTAGTGGAGCCAGAGCCAGGCCGCACACCAGCACGACGAGCCACGCGGTCCGCGGCATCTGCGGAGCGAGCTGGCCACGCATGATCTGCGTGAGGCGGAGTCTGAGCAGCGAGACTTCGCCCAGGCCGCAAGCCGCGGGCGGACGGACCTCGGCCGGTTCGTTCAAGAAGTCGATCGTCGCCAGCAGGGCCTCGGCATACGAACGGCGCGTGCCGCTTTGATGCTCGACGACCCAGGCGTCGCAGCATTGCTCCTCCGCCGCCTCGATCTGCCGGCAGGCCCACCAGACCACCGGATTCCACCAGTAGGCGACATAGGTCACCAGCTCCAGGAGGCGGACCCAATAATCGCCGCGCGAATAATGGGCCAATTCGTGCAGAAGCAGGGCGTCGGTCTCGGCCGCGCCGAGCCGCTCCACGAGCTTAGACGGAAATAGCAGCCGGACGTTGCTGCCCAGGCCCCATAGCATCGGCGAAACCACGCCCTCGACGACGACCACCTTTGGATAGCTGATGAGCCCCGTGCGATAGCTGAGCTGGCGGACGCGCACCGTGAGCCGCTCGTCGTCGCGGCAGGCCAGCAGCAAATAGCGCTGGAAGCGGCGGGCGCGGACGAAGAGCATGGCGGCAGTGGCTGCCGAGCCCAGGAGCCAGATGCCGCCGGCCAGCGCGACGACCAGGCCCCAGGAGGGTGATTGCATCCAGGTCGATGCCGAACGGGCGATCTGCCGCACCTGGCGGGAAGCCAGGGGCGACCAAACCGACGGAGCAGCTGCGGCCGTGGGCGCGAGGTCGGGCGAGGCCGAGGGGCCGCCAGTAGTCGCGGCGACTATCATTGCCAAATCGGACGGAGCAGCGGCGGCGACAGCTTCCCGAGGCGAATCGGCGGAATCTTCGGCCAGCCAGGCTTCAAAATCAAACCGCGAGCCCAGCGGCACATCGACGAGGGGGGGCGTAATGAGCTTCACCAGCACCAGCACCCACAGCACGTGGGCAAATGCCGGCCGCCGCGACAAACGCCCCACCGCCAATGCCGCAATCACCAGGGGCAACGCCAGGAGAGCGTTTTTCAGGCAGGCAATCACGAGCCAGCTCATGGCGATTCTCCAGCCGCAAGGCCGTAGGCATCGATTGATGCCGGAGTATGACGAGTGCCAATTCGCTTTCGCTTGATACTTCTTGCTACCTTTTAACCGGCTTTTTACCTTCCTGCGTGAGATCTTCGAGCAGGCTCCGCAGCGACTGCCGGTCCACGGCCGACAACTTGGCCGACCGGACCAGGTGCGTCAGCAGCGGCTGGAGCGAGCCGTCGCACAGCTTGTCGGCCGTTTGCTGGAGCTGGCGGCCGATCAGCTCGCCGCGTTCGACCAGGGCGGCGAACGTGTGCGGCCAGGTATCGCGGTCGCGGCGGACGCAGCTTTTGCCCTCCAGCCGCTCCAGCAGTTTCTGCACGGTGGCGTGCTGCGAGGCAGTGCACTTGCCGTACAAGTGCTCGGCCAGGCTGCGGACGCTGGTGGGACCATCATCCCACAGCCGCTGCAAGATCGCCAGTTCGGCGTCTGTAACATCTTGGGGTACGCGGGGCATTTTCAAACCTCATTCGCACGGTAGCGGAAGTCGCCAGACTTCCGGTTGGAGTGACGGGGAAAGCCTCACTCGACGTCTCCGGCCTGTCATGATAAAGACATAATGTCTGGATTGCAAGGGTTCGCAATGTCTAATTATTCTTTCGGCTCTGGGATGGTTTCGACGCGGGTCATAAACAGCCAGTACGGATCGGTCGGCCGGCCGACGACGTTGGGAGCCCGGTCCTGCTTCCAGACCTCCTGGCCGTCGATTTCGACATGTAGCTCGGCGCTGCCCAGGCGGGCCAGGCTGTAGTGCCAGCGGGACCTTTCAAGCGACTCGCCCAAGGCTTCGATCAGCACCAGTACCTCGGGGTTGGTGCCGTGGGCCAGGACGAAGATCGCCCCGTCCCACAGCTTCGCCTTCTCGTCGCGATAACGATGCACCGGTTGGACCAGGAGCCGCAGCTCGAACCGCGAATTGTCGGGGTCCCAGAATTCATGGGCGGTAAAGCGGCGGGCCTGCTCCTTGAGCTGGCGAAGGCGCACGGCCTCGCGATCGCTGGGCGCATCGGCGCCTGGCAAGACCGTCGGAACGATCTGCGTTTTAGCGGGCCGCCACTCCTGCACGAAAAACGGCGCCTTGAGGACCACCTTGTCGGTGGAAGTCAGCGTAAGGGCGCTGGCCCGCGGACCCCCTTCAGCCGTATTGCGATAAGTTTCGATGACGGCCAGCGGCCGGCCTTCGCGCCCCCAGGCCCAGACCGTCCCGTCGCCGTTGTTGCGCGTCGAATCGCCAAACACCAGCAGCGGCTTGTCGATGCGGGCCACTTCGTCGCCGCCCTCGGCCAGGCGGAGATCGAGCGCGCCGACGTGCGCTTCGGCTTGCTTCAGGCGGGTCTCGCGGTCCTTCTCGGTCGGCGGATCGGCGGGCTCCTGCGCACGAAGCGCCGTCGCGACGAGCAGTAGAACGGCAAGTGCCACGCCGACTAACGTTGGGGTCGGGAGTCTTTGGCGGGAGTGAGCGTGCCATCGCCAGTCCGCAACTTCCGCCAAAGACTCCTGACCCCATTGGCCCAGGCGGCGCGGCACGGTACGCGACCAGAAAGGGGTCGGGAGTCGATGGCCGAACAAGTGTTTTGGCATCGCGTCGTCCTTTCCGGCCAACGACTCCCGACCCCGGTCCTACGCCAAACCCATCGACCTCCGCCAGCACCATTCCATCGTGAGCAGGCCCACGATCAGCCCCCACAGCCACCAGCCGCTCCAGCGCGGCGAGCGCTTGATCACGGGCGGCCCGACGCTGTGCGGCACGTCCTTGAGCACCTGAGCCAGATCGTCCGGCTGCTGGAGCAGTTTGCCTCCCGAGGCGGCGGCGACGCGCTTCAAGAGGTCGTGATTGGGGAACGGATTCTGCTGCTCGAACGGATCGTGGAGGATTTGGATTTCCAGCGACGTGCTGTCGACCTGCGTCTGGTCTTCCCAGGCGGTCAGCTCGATCCGCAGCGACTGGCTCGATGTGCCGCTCGACAGGGCGTCGGCCAGCGGCAGCTCGATGCTGTGCTGCGGCAGGTCCTTGTTTCCCGCCAGCGCGCTGCCAGTATCGCCCCCCAGAGCGAGGTCAAAATTGTCGCCCCACGGGATGTACTGCTTCGCGCCGCTTTTGCCCGCGTGGCCGGCCGGCCACTTGAGCGGCGAATCGTCCGAGTCGGCGCCCGCCGCGTCGTGCGGCTCGATCATCGCGGACACGCGGTAATTGCGCGTGGGGGCCGCGCTTTCGTCATACGTCGCCGCCTGCACGGTGATTGTCTCGCCCGGCCGATAGAACCGCTTGTCGGCCGAGGCGACCAGCCGGCGGCGGCCGATGGCCGATGTTTCGGTCAGCCAATAGACCATGTTCCGCGCGAACTTGCTGTAGTAGCGGTTGTCCGAGAGGCCCCACTTCTGCACCAATTCATCGGCGCTGGGCGAAGTGATCGGGAAGGCCAGCGCCAGCGTGCGCCCCTTGCCAAAGCGGCCGGCGACGATCGCGGGCATGTTCGCGGCGCTACGATCGGCGGCGGCGGGCTCGGTAGCCGTCGATTTGGCATCCACAACCCGCGAGTTGACTCGCCGAGCGGGCACGAATCCTTGCAAGGCGCTAGTCAATCCCTGAATCGAAAACGTCGGCCCTGACGGGGTTGCGTTGCCAACCTGAGTCGCCACCGGCGCGCCGGCCACGCTCGTCGTCGCCAGGACTGTCGTCAGGTTGGGCCGCGCTCCGGCCCAGCGATTGACGCCGATGACCGCGGGAAATCCACCGGCGATCTGCCGGTTTTGCTTGTCGTCGGAGACGAGGTTCCACAGCGGGTGCGGCGTCGGCGGCAGCTCGGGGGCCACGCGAATGCTCTCGCCGGGGACCCAGTCGGCCCCGCCCGCGAGCATCTCGACGGGCAGCATCGAGGCCAGGGGCGTCTGGTCCCACCCGCCGGACGAGAAGCTGTGCTCGCCGCCGACCATGCACAGGCCGCCGCCGCGCTGGCCGATCCAGCTTTCGATCCATTGGAGCTGCTTCTCGGTGAACGTCTCGGCGGCGACGTCGCTAAGGATGATCGCGTCGAACGCCGCCAATTCGGCCACGGTGGTGGGAAAGCCGCGGACTCCGTCAATCTGGGCATACTCGGCGATTCGCATGAGCTGGCCGACGCCGCCGGGGGCGACGAGCACCACGCACTCGATATCTTCATCCTCGGTCAGGGCCTGCTTCAGGTCGGAGAACGGCCCGCGGAACTGATAGCGGTCGCCGACGCGGACCTGCTGTATCGGCTGCGGGCTGCCTTCGACGTAGAGCACGCGGATTTTCGTCCGCTCGATCTTCATTTCGGTGTCGAGCCGGTTGTTGCGGTCCGACACTTCTTCGGCCAGCGTGGGAATGGCCACGCGGAGCTTGCGCGTGGCCAGGTCGGTGCGGAACGAGAGGCTGACCGACTGGTACCCCGACTGGAGCGTGATCGGCAGGGACGGGGCCAGCTGCCGAGTTTCGCGGCCATCGACCATTTCGAGCAACTGCACTTCGGCCCGCTTGCCGTCGAAGCCGAAGCTGCGGACGAAGACCTGCACCTCGACTTCGGTCAGCTTGCGGGCCGAAGGGGGAGCGACGACCGCGGCGATGGCCACATCGCCCCCTTTGGCCGTGTCACCGACGGGGACGACGTGGATCGGCACTTTGAGCTTCGCGAATTCGGCGGCGAGCTGCTCGATGCCCGTTTCGTCGTGCACGCGGCCGTCGGAGAACACGACGATCCCTTGCGGCGGCACGCGGCCAAAGCGGCTGGAGATTTGCCGCAGGGCGGCGTGCAGGCGGGTGTCGCCCTGGTCCGGACGCGGGGGCCGCTTGGATTTCGTTTCACTGGGCTGGGTTTCAGTGGGCTGGCTTTCACTGGGCTGGCTTTCGCTGGGCTTGTTCGAGGTGTTGGGGACGGTGAGGCCGCGGGGCGAAACGCCTACCTGGGCCGGCTGGTCGATCGCCGCCAGGCGCTGGCCGAAGATGAACGGCTTGACGACGGCGGGGGACGACTCGGCGAGCTGGCCGCCCGCACGGATCATGGCCAGCGAGTCGTCCCAGCGCGAGCGCGGATTGCCCATTTGCATACTGGCAGATGCGTCGAGCAGGTAGAAGATCTCCGGGTGCTTGACCGGGCCCGGCAACTCGTCCACCTTCACCGGATTGAGCAGCACCAGCACGACCAGGCCGACGATCGTCGCCCGCAGGCTCCACAGGCCCCAGTGACGCGCGACGGGATTGGGCGGCCCGAGCAGCCACGCCGCCGCCAGCACCGCCGCCACGGCGACCGCGGCGACGATGGCCGCTTCGCCCGGCGAAAGCGGCGGCAGGAACTGGTTGGTCGATTGGGCCAGGATCATATCGATCGTCCCGCGTGTTCGTCCTCGTCCTCGTTCTCGTTCTCGTACTCGTCGTCGTCCTCGAATCCGCGTCGATCGCCTCAGGGGGCTGACGCCCCCCGCTCGCCTTTGTATCGTCGTCGTCCTCGTCCTCGAATCCGCGTCGATTGTCTCAGGGGGCTTTAGTCTTTCGAAGGCGCTCCTTTGGTCTTCTTCATCTTCTCGCGTCCTTCCGCCGCCAGCACCTGGTAGTACCGATCGACGAATTCCTGATACTGCGGCGGGATCGGCTCGTCGCGGCTGGAGGCGAGGTCGCCCAGGAGCAGCTCCTGCATCCGGTTGCGGATCGACTCCTGCATCCGCGCGATCAGCACGCGATAGCCGCCGGGAGCCGCGTAGTAACCCCCTTCGGTCCGGCCCCAATTCCAACCGCGGGTCCTCGTCGTGTCGCCCCAGCCGCCGCGCTTCATCTCTTCGATGAATTCCTTCCGCAGCTCCTCAGGTACGCCGACGTTGTCAAGTTCGTCCTGAAGTTCGTCGGCATCCATGTGCCAGCCGGTGATCTTGGTCGGCGTGTCGAGCTGGTCGAGCCGCTGGTCGAGGTTGGCCAGCTCGCGTTCGATCTTGGCCAGCTCATCGACCTTCGGGGCCACGATCGACCGATGCAACAGTCCCAGCGCTTCGGCCGCCGCTTCCAGCCGGTCGGCGCCGTCGCCGGTCGTCGCTTTGGCGTCTGCCATCTTTCCCTGGCCGACCTGGTTGGGCAGCTCCTTGAGGCGCTCAGTCAAGTCGCCGATTCCCATTCCCTTGACGAGCTCGTCCACCTTCTTGCCCGTCTCTTGCTCCTGGGGCGTATCGGCCCGGGCCGCGGCCCCCAGGGCATCGGCCAGCGTCTTGGCGCCTTCGGCGATCTTTTGGGCCATGCCGCCTAGACCTTGGGGATTCTCCTTTTCATTAGGCATCGGCTTCTCGCTGACGCCGGGCCGTTGTTGGTCTTTCTCAGGCGGCTGGTTGCCGATGCCGCCGCTTTGCTCGGACTGGGCAAGGCGGTCGGTGAATTCCTGCTGCTGGCGGGCCAGCTCGTTGGCGAGCTGCTGGGCCGCGGCGATGCGATCGGCTTGTTCCTCCGCCAGGAGCGCCTTGACCTGCTTGGCCAATTCGCGGAACTGTTCGCGGGCCGCCCCCGCCGAGCCGCGGGCTTCGTCCATCTTGCCGCGCGCGATCGCCTCGGCCCCTTCTTCGGCGACCTTCGCGGCAGCCGCGATTCGCTCCTTCGCCAGGTCGGTCACGCCGTTCAAGCGACCAAGCACTTTCTCGATCTCGCGGGCCTCGGCAGCCACATCGGACTGTTTGTCTTCCAACTCTTCGCGCGTGGCCGGACCTTTGGCGGCGACGGCGGTTGGGTCGGTTGGCTCGCCTTCGCCGGGCTTTTGCCCGTCGGCCATCGGCTTGTCGCCCGTGGCCGCTGGTTTGTCGCCTGGCATCGGCTTATCGCCGTCATCCCCCGCCGGCTTTTGACCCTCGGGCATCGGCAGATTGTCCGTCTGGCCCGTCGATCCGGGCGGCGGATCCTGCACGGGCTGCTTCGATTGGCTCATCGTCGGGTCCAGGCCCCCGATCGCCAGGTAGACGAAATCCTCCGTGTCGGCAAGCTGCTCCAGCCGCTCGGCCACTTCCTTGGCCTCCTGTTCGTCGCTCTTGGGGCGGCGCAGCTTCTGCCGCTGCATGCGGTCGAAGCTGCGCAGGTTGGCGAGCTGCTGGCGGTTGGGGTTCTTGGCGATGAATTGCTCGATGCGGATGCGGCCCTCGATCAGGTATTTGAGCGCGTCGCGCTCCTGCTGCGTGGCCGTTTCGTAGCTGCCGGCCGAGAGCGAATCGGTCGCCGCGAGCATCGAAGCTTCGGCCTGAAAGAGCAGCTCCGTGTCGTCCACCCCGCGCCGCTGGAGTCCCTCGGCCAGCTCGCGCGTGAACTTCGCCAGCTCGCCCTGGAACTTGACGAGCGAATCGACGCCGGACAGGTCGGCCTGACCCGATTGCTTGAACCGCCGATCGATCTGGATCGACCGATTGAGAGCATACCGCTGCCGGCCGATCAGCTCCTCGAGCGATTTGAGCCGCGACCCCTGGCCCATTCCCATGCCATCTTCATTGTCGAACACGCGGAACGTGCGGCGGAACGGGCGGATGTCGATAAACCGCAGATCGCTTTCGGTCCGCTGGGCGCTGCCGGGGCGGATGTCCTCGGCAAAGGCGTAGTACATCACGCTGTCCTGCTGCGTCAGTTCAAAGTGCTCCAAGGGGAGCAGTTTCTCGAGGGTCGCCCGCGTTTGCGGCGTCAGCGTGCCAGTCGTTTCCAGCTCCTTGGCGGCCTCGGCGAAATCCTGGGCGATGAGCGGATACTCCTCTTCGTTGTTGACCACGAACATCACCCCAGAGCGCGACAAGCCAAAGTCGTCGCTCACGCGAATCCGCATGATGATCTCGGCCAGCGTCGTTACCTCCAGCGCCTCGGCCGGGCTCTCGAACCAGACTTGCGGCGGCTCATCCTGCCGCACGCGAATGCGATATTTGTTCTCGGGAAGCTCCATGCCGTCAGCCGACTTCGCAAACACGGTGTAGGTCAGGTCGGCATCGAGCGCCAGATTCGCGGCCAGCTTGTTGCCTTCCAGAACCACGGGCAGCGTCTGCGGCGCTGGGGGTGGACCCGCCAGGTCGCGGCGCACGCTGATCGGCGAAAGCTCGATCCGCGCTTCGCTGGCTGGGCGGTCGAGCTCGATCGCCAATTGCACCTGCGATCCGGCCAGGCCAGAGATATTGCCCCCTTCGCTGACCCCCGGGCCTTGCCGCGTGTATTCCGGCGGCTGGACCGTCGATTCGATCTTCACGATCTTCAGCGGGTATAGCACCTCGACTTTGTACGTCTCGCTCGTCACCGAGCCGGCAGTGACCTTGTACTCCAGCGGATACTTCACGCGGTCGAGCTCAAACTCGGCCGTCCCCTTGGCCGAGGCAGCCGGATCTTTCGACAGGCTGATCTCCTCCGTCACCGTTTCCCACTGGGCGCCGTCCTTGTCGGTGCGGCGCTTGGCCAACGTGACTTGCTTGCCGGTGCGGCCTTCGACCGTGACGTGGAGCACCGTCGATTCCCCCTCCTTGAGCTTGACGTTGCCCGGATCGACCGTGAGGCGGGTGTAGGGATCGTTGGCTAGAAACGCCCGCTTGGCCGCGGCCCGCCATTGCCAATCGAACGCCGACAGGCCCGCCATGCCCAGCCCGACCACCGCGGCCAGGAGCGACGCCACCGCCAGCGACTTCCACGGCACGACGGCATCCAGCGGCAGCGGCTCGGCCCGGCGAACGGTGTCGTCCGAGAGGGCCGTGACCAGCGTGGTGGCCACCCCCTCGTGCTCGACCTCGTCCTCCGACAGCTCGCTGTATTGAACCGTCGTGCGAATTCGCTGGCCAAGCTGCGGGAAGACCTTTTCGATCGTCGCGGCCGTCGCCTGCCGTTGCCAGCGGCGCACCGATTGCACTCCCAGGCTGATTGCCACGGCGACCGACGCGACGGCCACGGCCGCAATCGCCGCCAGCCGCAACGCCAGCGGCAGCTCCAGCCAGTAGTCGGCAGCGGCCAGGAGCGCAATCCCCGCCAGGAGCGTGAGGATGGCCCAGCACAGCGCCTGCGAAAGCTGCACGCGCCGGGCCTGCGCCCAAATGTGGTCGAATCGCGAAAGGAACACGGACTTGCTGTCGGTGGACATGGCGATCACCAGTTCAATATGGAAGCTGCTCAATAAGGAAACTACTTTGCCGGCTTGTGCAGCCAGACGTGGTAGAGGTGGTTTGGTTTGCTCTTGTTCAAACGCTCGGGCAGGCTCCAGACTTCCTTGCCTTGACGCTGGACCGTCACCGCCCAACAGGTCATCGGCGCGAGCGTGTAGTGCCAGCCGGGGGTGCCGGTTTTGCCGCTCTTGCTTTCGGCGGCGCGGCTTTCGAGGACGAGAAACACTTCGGGGTCGGTGCCGTGGACGAACGCGAACACCGCGCCGTCCTCGATGCCGGCATCCGGATCGGCATAGCGGTAAATGGGGGTCGGCAGCATCCGCAACTCGTGGCGCGTCGGCTCTTTGTCGGTCGAGCTGATCTTAAAGTCGTCGGCTGCCGAGAATTCGCCGGCGAGCGCCTTCATCTGCACCAGCCGGCGGCCCGCACTCCCCGCAGCCGCGGGGGCATCGGTAAGACGGCGAAACTCCTCGCAAGGCTCTTGCGGCTGCCAGAAAGTCGTGTTTTGCTGGGTCATCGTCAGGCTGCCCGCGGCCAGCGACTGCACCTCATGCACCCACAAGCCGGTTTTCGTCTGAAACACCTGCGCGAAAACCGCGGGGCGCTGGCCGTCTTTCCACATCGCCACAATGCCGTCGGGCACGCCGCTGACGGGATTGCTGAACCGCAAGACGGGCTCGTCGTGCAAGGCTAGCTTCGCGGAGCTCTTGTCGAAGGTGAGCGTGTAGGCGGCGGCCTGGCCTTTCATTATTTCCAAGCGCTCGGCACGCTGTTGGGGATCGTCGGCGTCGTTTTCGTCCGCGAGGCAAGGCGTGACCGCCACCAGTAGAGCAGCAACCGTGACAGCGGCCTGAAAGGCGCTGAACGCACAGCGCGCCCCGTTGGGGCTAAATGAACCAACAGCAACCCCTGGACCCAGGGCTGCGCCGGCTGCGCCCTGGGCTGTCGCAGGTTGCCCCTTCGGGGCACATGTTCGCATTTGTTTTTCAAACGTCCATTTCATTCCATCTCTCCGTCTCTCCGTCCCTCTGTCTCTCCGTCTTCCCCCTCACCCCGCCGTCCGGTTCGCCACCAAACCCTCCGCCAATAGCGTCGCCAAGAGCAGCCCCGCAAACCACGGCCATAGCTCGCTGTCGATCAGCTCCGTCCCGGCAATGGCCCGCTGCGGCTGGGCGATTTGCGTCTCGATTGCGTCGTCGGCGATGTTCAGCCCGAACCGATTGGCAAAATCCTTAGCCGTCGCGCGGTCGGTCTCCGACTCCCGCGGGCTGGAATTCACGACCAGCGTAAAGCCATCCTGCGCGTGTACGCCCGGCGCCAGCGCCGTCGGGCTGGCTTTTGGCGCCATGCCCGGCAGGACCACGACTCCCTGCGTCTCCAGCACTTCCTGCCGCACTCGCCCGCCCGCCGCCAGCCCGCTCTGATGGCCGAGCAACTGATACGCGAGCGGCAAATAGAGCCGGCTGCGGGTCCAATCGCTCCAGCGGCGATCGCAGGTCGAAGTGAACCAGACGACCGATCCCTTGCCGACGCGCCGCTCGAGCACCGCCGGCAAGCCGCCGCGGTATTTGGCCAGCACCTGCGCGTCCGCGGCCGGCGCGATCTTTGTGCAAGCCGTGAACGACAGCCGGTTCAGATCGCCGAGCTGCGGATCGCTGAACGGGGCGAAGATCGGATGCTTGCTGTCCCAGCTCGCCAGGCGAATCGGCAGGTCGGTGGCATGCTGAATCCCTTGCACCTGGCCCACGGCGAGACCCGCCGCGGCCAGCTCAGTCGTGCTCTGGGCCGTGACGTTCTCGCCCGTGAATACCAAGAGTCCGCCTCCCGCCTTAACGAAGTCGGCCAAGGCTCGCACATCGGCCCGGTC
>JAKEHX010000585.1 GCA_022614795.1 Planctomycetaceae bacterium
CGCCCGTCGAGCGCTCTTGATCCTGGTGGTCGTCTTTTTCTTTGTTCCGTTTGCCATTCGCGGCGCGCGGATGGCCGTGCAGGGAATGAGAAACGACGTCAAGGACTGGCTGCCGAAGGACTTTCCCGAAACCCGTGACCTCGACTCCTTCCGCAAGCACTTTCTCAGCGAGCAATTCGTGCTGGTGAGCTGGGACGGCTGCGTTGGCGACGATAGCGACGAAAGGTTCCGCCTGTTCGTCGCCAAGCTGTCCCCCGAAACGCCCCCCTCGGTCCTGAAACAACAAGCCGCGGCGAAGGCTGCCGCGGCCGCCGCACAAGGCGAGGCATCCGCCGATCAGACTGATGTCGCGGCTGGGTCGGCTGACGAGCTGGCCGACGACGCCCCGATCACCAATCCCACCCGCTACATTCACCAGGGGGACGGGTTCATCGGCGATCGGCTGGGGCTTTATTACACGGGGGATTGGTACGAGAACTGGGGCGAGCGAGGCGAAAAGTGGCTGAGGGGCCGCCTCGACGAGAGCGCCGACCGCGAGGAGGCGTGGTACTACCTTACCCGCGATGGCGACCTGTTCCGCTGGAAAGCGGTCGATGCACCCCTCGCCGCGCTGGGCCGACTGATCTACCGCGCGACCGTCAGCCGCGAGGTCGAGGGAACGCTGGTGCATTCGTTCGGCCCTCTCGACGGGGCCTGGTTTCACGACGATCCCCGCCGCCTCCGTGCGCAGCTCTTCAAGACCGTGTCCACCGGCCCGGATGTCCTGGCGAGCCTGATCCGCGACGGCGGCGAGCTGGCCAACGACGAGGAGGAAGCCCATCGCCGCCTGGCGGGCACGCTCTTCGGATCGGTCAACGCGGCGACGGGACAGCGCACGACCTGCATCATGCTCACGCTGACCGACGCCGCCCGCCGCAACCTGCACCTGGTGCTGGGCCGCGGCATGCTCGGCAAGCCGCGCGGCCTGCTCTACGAAATCGCCCACGAGTCGAATATTCCCGACGAAGAGCTGCGGATGGGCGGTCCCCCCGTCGATAACGTGGCGATCGACGAGGAAGGGTCGATCACGCTGGTGCGGCTGATGGGATTCTCGGTTGCTCTGGGGTTGTCGCTGTCGCTGCTCTGTTTCCGCAGCATCAGCGCCACGATCATGATCTTTTTCGTCGGCGGCATCTCGGCCGTAGTCAGCCTGGCCTGCGTGTGGTGGCTGGGAAGCTCGGTCGACGCCATCATGATGTCGATGCCGTCGATGGTGTATGTGCTCGGTCTGTCGGGCGCGGCCCACATCATCAACTACTACCACGAAGCGGTGCACGAGCACGGTTACGCGGGCGCGCCGGAACGGGCGATTCAAAAAGGCTGGCGGCCGGCGTTTCTGTGCGAAGTGACCACGGCACTGGGCCTGATCACGCTGGTCACCAGCCAACTCGTGCCCATCAAGAAATTTGGCATTTTCTCGGCTCTGGGCGTCATGATCATGTTCGTGATCATGATGATCTACTTGCCGGCGGCATTGCAGCTTTGGCCGCTGAAGCGGCGCGGCAAGCCCGCCAACGAGCCGACCGAGCTGTCGTGGTGGGAGAACCTGCTCCAGGACTTTTGGGGCCGGTTGTCGGGCGGAATCATCCGGCACCATGCGGTCGTGTCGCTCGCGTGCGTAGTTGTCATCGTTGGATTCGCCTTCGGTCTGGCGCGACTGAACACGTCGGTCAACCTGCTGCGGATGTTCCACAGCGACGCCAAGATCATCAAGGACTACGAGTGGCTCGAAGCGAACCTCGGCCAGCTCGTGCCGATGGAGGTCGTCCTCCGCGTGCCGACCAGGGACCAATGTCCCTCGAGCGTGCAGCTGGCGGCGCTGCGCGACGACCTGGCCAAGGACGAGACGACCGCGGCAAAGAAGGCCGAAATCGAGAAAGCGCTGCACGAGGCCCAGTTCCAACTGCCGTTCCTCGAACGGATGGAGATGGCCTCTCGCGTGCAGGCGGTCATTGAAGAGGAATTCGGCCCCGAAGGGCGCGACGTCGTGGGCCGGGCCCTCTCGGCTGCGACGTTCGTCCGGCCGCTGCCCAGGCCCGGCGGCAGCACCATCGCCCGCTCGATGCGCACCGCCACCAGCAGCCGGCTCGAAGCCCACCGCGACGAGTTTCTGCATAGTGACTACTTGCGGATCGACGAGCGCGACGGCACCGAGCTATGGCGCATCAGCCTGCGATTGGGTGCGACGAAAGGGGTCGATTACGGCTCGTTCGTGAGCAGCCTCCAGGAAACAGTCGAGCCGGTGCTCGCCGCCCAGCGGAAGCGGGAATCGATCCTCCGCAGTTTGTCCGACAAAATCGCCGAGCAGGACGGCGCCGAGCGAACCCTCGCCGGCGCGAGCGTGCTTCTCGTCGGAGTTCCCGACGGCGCGCTGGCAGCCGCCGCCAATGGCGCACCAAATGCCGACGCGGCCGTGCCTGCCGCCCAGCCCCCAGTTCAGGCCAACCTCGCAGCTGACGATCCAACCCGGCACTTCACCCGCATCGACCAGGAGCGGATTTTCGTCCGCACGCTCCGCGATCTGCTCATCAATTCGCGGCTGAAGGTCGCGACGCGCCTGGCCGAGAGGCAAACTCCGGCCGATTTCGCCTGCGTCGTGGTCGTGGGCGAGCCTGCGGGATCGACAATGAACCAGCTCCGGGCAGCGGCCGGCCTGGTGATCGACGCCCGCAATCATCGCTTTGCGCCGACAAAACAGCGGACCGCGTACGAGCAGGATCCGTACAGCGTCTGCGCCGTCTATACGGGCGTGGTGCCGATCGTTTACAAGGCCCAGCGGATGCTGCTCGACAGCCTGGTGAAGAGC
>JAKEHX010000586.1 GCA_022614795.1 Planctomycetaceae bacterium
CCAAACAGGTCGCCGCCAAGCTGCGACGAGGGGACGTAGCACCAATCGGCGGCGATCTCGCCTTTGAGCCGCATCGGCAAGAGACCGCGGACATATTCCTCGGCCTGCTTCAGCTCCAGGGCCAGCGCCTTCTGGCTGGCGGCGAGCGCCCGGCGGGCTGCGAGCAGCTCGCGCTGCATCTCGATGACGTCGAGCATCAGCAGCTCGTGCTGGGCGAGGGCCGCGAATTGCTCGAACAGCGACAGTTGACGCGGCGTCAGCTCGCGCGGCTGCGGGCCGGCGATGCAGAACGTGGCGACGAGTTTGCCGCCCGGCCCGGCCAGCGGATGGCCGGCGTAGAAGCGAATGAAAGGCTCGCCGGTCACCAGCGGATTGTCGTGAAACCGCGGGTCAAGGGCCGCGTCGGGAATGATGAGCGGCCGCGAATCCTGGATGGCGTGGCCGCAGAACGAGATATCGCGGCCCGTCTCCTGGGCGGCCAGGCCGCAGCGGGCCTTGAACCACTGACGGTCGGAATCGATGAGGGCGATGTACGCGATCGGAGCGTCGAGCACGTCGGCAGCCAGCCGTACGATGCGATCGAACCGCTGCTCGCGCGGAGTGTCGAGCAGTTTGAGGGCGTGCAGTTCGGCGAGCCGGTCCTGCTCGTCAGCGAGGATTGGGGCAGGGAGCATGCCGCAATTCTATCGTCCGGCCGGGACGGTCAAAACGATGATGGCGGAATTCGAGCGTGCGGCGACTAAGAATTTTCCGGGGGTTTTCCGTTGCCGACGCTGCGTCGCCACGAGTGGCTTAGTAATTCGTTCCCGTCGCGTTCGTCTTCACGCGGCAGAAATACATGTCGGCGCAGATGAAGAGCGTCTTGCCGTCGTCGCCGAATTTGCAGTTGGCGGTGCGCTGGCCGGTCTTCAGGCGGCCGAGCAGCTTGCCGTCCGGAGTGAAGCAATAGACGCCGCCGGGGCCGGTCGCCCAGACGTGGCCTTGCTTATCGACGGCCAGACCGTCGGGCAGGCCGGGCTCGCCGGCTGTGGCGGCTTTCGTCGCGTCGAACAGCAGTTTGCTTTCGCCGAGCGTGCCGTCGGCCTTCACGGGGAACGCCTTCCAAATCGCGGCAGCCGGGTCGGACTGGGCCACGTAAAGCGTTTTCTCATCGGGCGAGAAACCGATGCCATTGGGCCGCGTCATCTCCTTGGTCAGCAACGTGACCTTGCCGTCCTTGCCGAGGCGATAAACGCCGAACCAATCCAGCTCGCGGCCCGGGTCTTTCTCGCGCAGCGGCAGGCCATACGGCGGGTCGGTGAAATAGAGGTCGCCGCTGGATTTGTATACGAGGTCGTTGGGGCTGTTGAGCCGCTTGCCGTCGTACTTGTCGGCCAGGATGGTGAGCTTGCCGTCCTTTTCGATCCGCTTGACGACGCGGTCGCCGTGACAGCACGCGACGAGGCGGCCCTGGGCGTCGAGCATCAGGCCGTTGGTGCCCGGCTCCTCTCCCTTGAACGGCTCCTTGCCGGTGTAGCCGACTTTTTCCATGAACAGGCTGACGGAGCCGCTCTTGGGATCCCACTTCATGATCTTGTTCGGCGGGATGTCGGAGAACACGGCATAGCCGCCCTCCTTGATCCAGCAGACCCCCTCGGACCAGTCGAAGCCTTCGCCGAGGACTTCGATCTTGGCATCGGCCGGCACGAGCTTGTCGAATGCCGGGTCGAGCCTCTCGATCGAGCCGATGGTTTTGGGCGATTGAGCCAGTGATGCAGTGGTCATTACCAGGACGAGAGCGCAGGAGAGGAGGTGTTTCACGGCGAGTACCTTGTAGCGGATGGTGCGGAATCGGCCAGTTCCAATGCTGAAAATCGTAAGCCGCGGCGATGGCGGCTGCAACCAGCACCGCAGACTTGTTAGCCACGGATGGAAACAGATCGAACACGGATGCGGAGAGACTTGGTATCTTGCTTCGCATCCGTGTTTCAACTGTGATTCATCCGTGGCTATGGCTCTCGGGAGGATTGATCTATGCGGCGACTGATTTTGGCATTTTTGATGCTTGTTCCATCAGTCGCCTTCGCCGCCGAGCCGGCCTATCGCGTGCTGGCCCAGGACAAGGGTCACGTGGCAATCGTCAATGCCAAGGGCGAGGTCGAGTGGGAAGTGGACTGTAAACACAACTCGCACGATATTGCGCTCCTCGATAACGGCAATTTGCTGCTGCACACTGGCAAAACGACGATCGTCGAGATGACACCGGAGAAAAAAGTCGTTTGGACGTATGAGGCCAGGCCCAAGGAAGGCTACACGGGCAAGGTCGAAATTCACGCCTTCCAGCGGCTGGCCGACGGCCTGACGATGGTTGCCGAAAGCGGAAACCGGCGGATTGTCGAAGTTGATCGCGACGGCAAGATCGTCAAGGAAATCGCACTGGCGGTCGATCATCCCGATCCGCATCGCGACACGCGAATGGTCCGCAAGCTGGCCAGCGGCAACTATCTGGTTTGCCACGAAGGGGACGGAGTGGTTCGCGAATACGATGCGAGCGGGAAAGTGGTCTGGAGCTACGCACTCGACCTGGCCGGCCGTCCGGCATCGCCCGGCCACGGCCCGGAAGGGCACGGCACGGCAGTGTTCGGCGCGCTACGCCTGGCCGGCGGCAATACGCTGATTGCGTGCGGCAACGGCAATCGGGTGATCGAGGTGACGCCGGCAGGCAAAACCGTCTGGAGCCTGGAGCAGAAGGAGCTACCCGGCATCACGCTGGCTTGGGTGACGACGCTGCAAGTGCTACCTAGCGGCAACATCATCGTCGGCAATTGCCACGCGGGGGAAGCGAACCCGCAACTCATCGAGGTCACGCGCGACAAAAAGGTAGTGTGGACCTTCAAGGATTTCAAGACCTTCGGCAACAGCCTGGCCGTGGCTCAAATCCTGGACGTAGAAGGCGTGGTTCGGTAGCGGCGCGTTTCCAGGGTTCGGCCCGGGCCAGCCTGACCCCGCCGAAGCGCGACGCAGGTTCCGTCACCAGAGACTGAACCACGACGCTTTCTTGCTCGACGCGCTCAAGCTGCCGCCGCCATAAACGCTGCTGGAGTTCGAGGAAGTAGCCCAAGTCGTTTTGCCGGCCGCGGTTGTCAGGCCGACCGCGTCGAAACAAGCCCAAGAACCTTTGCCCGTACTATCGACATGAATCTTCACCCGCTGCACCGACCTTGTAGACCCCGGCACCGGCACCCGAAACAGTCCGGTTCGAGCCGTTCGCGGCGTCGGGTCGGTCCCTTTCCAAATGGTGGTCTGGCTGCCGCTCTGATCGATCACGATGACTTCCGTGACACATCCCACCAGGTAGGTCTCGTACAGGTCAATCGTGGCGGCGGCCACTGCGTTATCGAAACCCACCTCAATCCAATCGGCCGTGTTAGTGCCCGCGGGACACCAGGATTTCCCCGCCCCGCCGGTCGGATCGTCGGGAGCGCCGAGAATGTCCGCCGCGCCCCACAAAGGTTCCCGCATGGGAGAGTACATTTGCTCCAGTTTCTTGAGCCGAGCGTCCAGGCTGCTCCGGTCCTTCCACCAGACCATTGCCATTCCCGCGACCAGCATCAGCCACATCAGCGTCCCCAGGCTGAACGTCGGCCGCAGCCAAGAGCGATTCCGCTTCGAATTCGGCGCTTGCAACATCGGCGACTGCCTAGGCGAGCGGTGGGCGTGAGCCCACTGAGCCCGATTATGGAGGATCGAGTGGTGACGCCCCATTATCGAACGTGCCGCTGCCCTGCATCAAGCGCGAGCGGCCGCGCAAGTTACGCAGCCCCGCTGGGCGCGGGCCAGTGGCAACGCGAGCAAGGCTTCGTCCGGTGCTTGCACGAATACTCCGATTAAACTTTCCTTCCTTTTTCGCGTTTGAAATCCCAACTTTAAACTTCGTAAGCCACGCCGTAACAACGACTTGCAACTTTTGCCATGTTCAGCGCAGCGTTAGCTTTGTTAGCCGCCGATCGCTCGATTATTAGCGCCACCCACCCCGGTGGTCCGCTCGCTCCGCGAGCGGAAATCCTCTGCAAGCGTCCCCTCTCCCTCTGGGAGAGGGTTAGGGTGAGGGTGTTCCTCCTCGTTGTCCTCCTCCTTGTTGTCCTCATCGTTCACATCTTCCGTGTCGCACGCCCGCTCCCGTGCCAGCGTCCCCTCTCCCTCTGGGAGAGGGTTAGGGTGAGGGTGTTCCCTCGAGTCGCCGCCCGGATGCAAATCCACCACCGCGAGCCAGAGTGGCGCGGAAGCCACACAGCATTGTATCAAAAGTACACTTACCTGTCAAGCCCCCTTCCACACATTTTTGCGAGCGCCTGGGGCGTCAGCTTGAAACCCGCCTGGCGAACCCGTTTTCGGCGGTGCCATCCCGCCCCCGCCGCTCCCGTCGACCGCAGGTCTCCTGCCCTCGCCCGCTGTGACTAGCGCAGGTCTTTGGCGTGCGTCCGAATTTCGTCCACCAACTTGGGCAGTTCCTTCGTCGTGTAAAGCGTGGTTCGATTGTCGGCAAGAAGGTCGCGCAAAGCCTCGATTTGCGGCTGGTCCACGTCTGCGAATTCTCCCACAACCACAAGTTGCAAGTCGCCTAGTTTTCGGTCGGGGTGTTCAAAAAGAAATCGCCCTTCCACTGCATGCCGATACGCCTTTTTGGCGGGGTCAGCGCGCCCCGCGCCATGAAACTTCTCAGAGCGCAGCACATGAAAACGGTCGTTTTGATACGCCAATGGAAACGTGAGTCGCTTTCTCTTTACGAACGGAACTTCAATGACGACGTCCTGCTCAATCTTTCGCTCCAAGCCCGATTGCTGAATCTTGCGCAGCAGCATCGCTTCGGGCTGCATAGCCGGCGCACTGGTATACGCGACCATTCTCTCATCACCGATCAGCTCGGCGAATAGTTCGTCAAGTTGTTGCTCGCAGTCGCTCACCCTGATGTATCGCGGGGCAGATATTCGAATCTCGTTCGCCCGCGCCTCGATAAAGCGGCGCAGCTGTTCCTCCGTTTGAATTGTCTCGCTTTCACGCTGGACGCGCTCTTCCAAACCTCGCTTGAAAGCGTCGATTCGACGCCAGTCGTGTCCCTTGGAACCAAAAAAGTGGCGGATACGATCGTTGTCCCTCGCCGTTTTTGCTCGGAGAAATCGTTTCGCCGGACAAAACAACAGAACACCGATATTCGCAGCCTCCAGCCGCACGGGGTCCGGCTGATACTGCACCAGCGAGTAGTAACCGACATTCGAATTCATTGCCTAGCTCCTGCAAGACGTATTTACGTCACCAGTCTTGCGATCTCACCTTTCATTGTATCGGCCACATATTGACTGCGGGCGACGAGAAAGTCCATCAGTGCTTGCCGTAAGTCGCCCGAAACTTGCCACTGAGCCGGCAGGTCTGACACTAGCTCACCGGCTTCTGCCGCATTGAATGCCGCTAGGTCTGCAAGAGCAGAGTCAAGCTCCGCGAGGTCGCAAAAGTCTCGAAACTCCGGAAAGAACCCATAGATCGACGGATCTTCCCGCAATGCCGCACTCCTCAATTCGTGGGCGTTGAGCGTTACGATCGGCGTAGGGCTGGCCAGCAGGCAGTGCGAATGATCGATCGCCCGCAATGCGAGCTTCCCCGCCTGCTGTGCCTCAGCACTGAGAAACACATTGTCGTAGTTTCGAAGCGTGCCGGAAGGATGATGCCGGTCTTGGTTGCGCAGCCAGGTGTCAAGGACTACGACCCTCGCGATCTGCTGCGCATTCTCGACGCCGCGCAATTCCGCCACGCTACCACCCCAACCCTGGCCCGATTCAGCACGGGAAATGACAGCCGGCCCGGCAGCGGCTCGTCCTCCGCGTGCAAAATAAAGAACATCGTCAGGGGCGACTTCAATCAGTGCCATGTCGAACGTGGAGAGGCCCAAGCGCCGCGCGAGGTTCGTGCCGAGCCATTCGCACACCAGCGAATGATTGCCCGCCGGGTTGCCCATCGCTTTCAAATAGCCACGGCCAGCGTCGGTATCGACCAGCATCACATTACAGGCCGTGTCGCGGCTTTCGATGAACCTTTCGATTTCCGTGGGTTGCCAGCCCCCAAGCTTCCCAGCCATCGGCGCCTCTATGTCTTGCAGCACCAGGCATCATAGGGGTCGGCGAAGTGCGCGTCCACCTGCGTGCGTTAGATGATCCGCTGATGATCGCCAATGCTCTGCTGCTGTCTAACGTCGCCCTGGGCGGCGGTGCCCATTGGCGGCAGATCGCCGCGCGCGCGTTCTTGCTCGTAGTCGCTTTCTTTTTCACTTTTGGCCGCCAGGGTGATGCGGCTCTTTTACTCGCCGCGCCACTTCAATCGCCGTGGTTCGCGTCGCGACCCACAGCTACCCGCCCGTGCCACAACCCGGGGCTTACACGTTTGCCCATGCCCATATCGCTAGGGCTTCCTTTGCGAGTGTTTGCGAACGTTCTCGCACAGCCTTCATGTCCCAACGTCCAGAGTGCTGCTTGATCAGTCGAGCGAGCGCCGTCACCTCCGAATATCCTACCTTCTTAGCTTCGAATGGGTCTCGACCAGCCGCGCTATTGGCTGAGCCGCTCAAAAGGCAGAGATTGCCAATCGTGTTAACAATGATAGGCAAGTAATCGTCCTCAGCTTCCGCACCCAGATATGTCTTCCATCGTTCATCGAGTGTTTGCGGAATCATGTGCTCGATCGTGCTCATCGTACTGTAATCGGGAAGTTGACCATACGACTGCAATTTCTTGTCGATCTCCATCAGCAGCATGCGCGAGAAAGCGAGATCGTTCCTGCGGTAAGCCGTCTTGTTCGTCACCGCTTCCTCGAATTCTTGGTCCGATACCCACACTAGATGCTGTTTGAAACGTTCATGAAGCGCCTTGACGGGATTTGGCTCGTTGATGATCTTCCCCAGCAACGACGGGAACATCACGTCGTACTGCGTTGTGGCCAATTCTGTCATCTTGCGGCGCACGAGGAGCACGAGCGTTTCGCGAAAAATCGCACGAGTGCTATCCGTGCTGAGCGTCCCGACTGCCCGTGCGCGCAACACCGAAAGTACAAATGGAGTGCTCGACTCCATGCGAGTGTTGCCGATGGCAATCAGCAGCTGTTGCACTCCCTCGTCATTGTGGGGATGTGCAAGTGGGTCGGCAATCGTCCGATAGAGCGGTGCGCCCGAGAAAATGTCCGCAAGGTGCTGCTTTGCCGCTCCGGCGGTCAGGTTTCGATTCTTGCTCTTGAAGTGAACGTAAACCTTGCGGTGTTTTCCTACCATCTTCGTCTCTCCGATGGACAACAGATGGCGCAGGTATTCCTCGAAGCGGTCGTCACCCTCCAGCAATCGGATCCCGGCGAGCCACTGGCTGTTGTGAAGCTCCTCGGTCTCCTTGGCGTCCATAATCGGACGGAAGAGATAGTTGCACAGAAGCTCGCTTGCCGTCAGACGTCGTCCTTTGTCGTTGAGGCTCTCAAAAATTGCTTGTTCGTCATCTTTCTTCTCGTCGAGAGGAATCCAGACGATTTTTAGACAGTTCAAGACCACCTGGGCCAACTGCCACAGAGCCGGCACGTCCGGGTAATCTGCTTTGAGCTTTTTGAGTGCGTACTTTTGGAACGCGTCGACTCCGTTCGTCCCCTGCACATACATCTGTTGATCGATTTGAAGATAGGGAGTCTTTGAATTCGTATCGCTGCCGAATGCGACCCGATAAGTGGGTAAGCGATCGCCCTTCGATGAAAACACCTTCAGCTTGAGGTAGTCATCGGACCCAGGGACGTCGTTGAAGATGTACTTCTTCAGTTCATCAAGGTAGCCGTGGGCGTCACCAGACAGATGCTTCTTGGCACGGATCTGCTCTCGAATGATTGCCAATAGCAGATAGATGGTTGTAATTCGTTGCTGCCCGTCAATAACGAGAAACTCCTTCAATTCCGGAGTTCCGGTCTGCTCCATAACGACGACGGGGCCGAAGAAATGTTCGACCTCATCAATCGCTGATCCCTTCTCAAGCTCCCCGATGATTTGTTCCTGTAGATCGACGAATAGGTCATCCCACTGCTGCTTCTTCCAAGCATAGCCGCGCTGGAAAAAGGGAATCTTGAAGCGAACTGTGCCGCTCAGTGTCTCCTTGAACGTGCGGTTCATTACGTGGTCGGTTGGCATGTGGGAAACTCGTGTTGTAAGGTCGGTAAGCGAGGCCGCCCGGAACTGCTTGCGTTTTTTGGCCGAAACCGGTGATCATGCGGCAGGGGCGCAGTATACCAGCCGCACGACGACAGAAGCCCACCGCGCGACCCTGGCCCTCTCCCAGTGGGATAGGGAACAATGCACCCTCACCCCAGCCCTCTCCCAATGGGAGAGGGAGAGATGCCTGCCCTACGAAATGAGCTCCCGGATCGGCTCGACGCCGGGATCGACGAGGTATTGCGGCCGGCCGCGGAAGTCGAAGAGGCGCGGGGCGGCTGCCAGGTTGATGCCCAGGTTTCGATAGAGCGTGGCATGGAC
>JAKEHX010000587.1 GCA_022614795.1 Planctomycetaceae bacterium
AAGTACACGCGGGCCGCGAAATTCCTCAAGCAGTGGCGGCAGGAAGGGGTGATGCAGGTCGATCCCGACCCGGCCCTGTACGTCTATCACCAGTCGTTCCAGCACGGCGGCCAGCCGCTCACCCGCCGCGGCTTCATGGGGCGCGTGCTGCTGGAGCGGTTCGGCGAAGGAAAAATCTATCCGCACGAGGAAACGCACTCCGGCCCGAAGGCCGACCGGCTCAATCTGACCAAGGCTTGCCGGGCGAATCTGAGCCAGATTTTCGGCCTTTACCCCGACCCGAATAACGAAGCCCAGGACCTGCTCGAAGCGGCCGTCGCCGGAAAGACGCCGTTGGAGGCGTCCGACCACCTCGGCGTCATTCATCGCATGTGGCCGGTGACCGACGTGAAGGTGATCGCCGACGTCGCCGCGATCATGGACCAAAAGCCCCTGTTCATCGCCGACGGCCATCACCGCTACGAAACGGCCTGCGACTACCGCGACTGGCTCGCTGAGCATCGACCCGTGGAAGCCAATCACCCCGCCAACTTCGTGCTCACTCAGTGCGTGAGCATGAACGATCAGGGTTTACTCGTCCTGCCGACGCATCGGCTGCTGCGCGGCGTGCCGCCGATGACCTCCGGGGAGCTGCAAAGCAAGCTGAGCGAGTGCTTCACCGTACAGACGGCTGGCCAGGGACCCGAGCTGGCCGGCTCGCTCTGGAACGACATCGCCGGCGCGGAGCAGCAGTCGCGCCTCGCCCTCTACACGGCCCAGGACAACACCTGGACGCTGGCCACGATTTCGCTCGTCGGCGCCGGCCGCATGGGCCAGCTCGCCGAGAATCAAAGCGGCGATTGGCAAAGCCTCGGCGTCTCGATCCTGCACCGGCTGATCCTCGACACCCTGCTCGGCCTGACCGATTTGCCCAAGCCGATGTACGTCCACTCGGCGGAAGAGGTGATCGAGAACCTGGTCAAAGGGGACGCCGTCGGCCGCGATGCCACGGGTCAAGAGGGGAGCGGCGGCCGCTTCGAGATGGCGGCCCTGGTGATGCCCGCTACGGTGGATCACGTCCAGGTGATCAGCGAACACGGCGAGCGGATGCCGGCCAAGAGCACCTACTTTTACCCCAAGCTCCTCGGCGGCCTGGTGGTGCATCTGCTGGAGTAAACTGGCAGAATCGGATTGTCTGATGGAGGATCAAAATGCCAGAGGTTACTCGCAAGCGCACCGGCGAACTCCTGCGGAAACTAGTTGGCTGAATGTCAACTTGCGCGTTTCACGTGAAACGGGCAAGCTATGCCCGAATTGCGTTCCACGTGGAACGTGCCGGCCAACCATTCACCCCTGACCACTCACCACTCACTCGCCCATTCCGCATTCCGCACTTGCCTCGCCACAACTATCATCCGGGCCCAGCATCCCCAACCCAGAGGCCGCTGTGGTCCGAGTGCTATGCGTCGCCAATCAGAAAGGGGGCGTCGGAAAAACGACGACCGCCATTAACCTGGCTGCCTGCCTGGCGCGGGCCGGCCAGCGCACGCTCGTCATCGACCTCGATCCGCAGTGCAATGCCACGACCGGCCTCGGCCACAAGCCCGCCGCCCGCCACGCCCTCGTCCAGCGCCAGCTGCTGCATGAAGCCGTGCTAGCAACCTCGGTCGCCGAATTGCAGCTCCTTCCCGGCAGCCGCAGCTTTCAGGACGTGGACGCGCTAGCCCGGGCCGACGAGTCGCAGGCCGACCTCTTGCGGCGGCACTTGCTGGGCGAGCTGGCGGGCTACGACTTCGTGCTGATCGACTGCCCGCCCTCGCTGGGAACGCTCACGCAGACCGCCCTCTCGGCCTCGACCGAGGTGCTGATGCCCATCCAATGTGAGTATTTTGCGATGGAGGGGCTGACGCAGATGATCCAGGTCATCCGCGGCGTGATGCGCCGATTTCCGGGACGATTGGAATTCGGAGGCATCCTGTTGACGATGTATGATCCAGGGCTGGAGCTGACTCACGAGGTGGATGCCGAGGTCCGCGACTTCTTCGGCGGGATCGTCTACCAGACGGTCATCCCGCGCGACGTCGCTGCGGCCGAAGCTCCCAGCCACGGCCGGTGCGTGATGGATTACGCACCGCGATCCCGCGCGACGCGCGGCTATATCGAACTGTGCATGGAGGTGCTTGAACGTGAATAGAGACCGCCGACTCGGCCGCGGCCTGGCCGCCCTCTTGGGAACGCCCTTGGAAGACGAGCTTCACGCCGAAGCCATTGCTAGCACGCCTGCCGCTCCAGACCTTCGACCTTCGACCTCCGACCTCCCGGCCGCGGAAGCCGGCGGTGGCGGGCTATTGCAGCTCCCCGTCGATCAAATCGAGGAAAACCCCTTCCAGCCGCGGCGCGATTTCAGCGATGTCGAAATCGCCTCGCTGGCCGAAAGCCTCAAAGAACACGACATGCTCCAGCCGGTGCTGGTGCGCCGCGTGGGGGGCCGCTTTCAGCTCATCTCCGGCGAGCGACGCCTGCGAGCCGCCCGGCATGCCGGCTGGACGACGATCCCCGCCCGCGTTCGCGAAGCCGACGATCGGCTCGTGGCGGAATTGGCGATCGTCGAGAACTTGCAGCGGAAGGACCTGAATCCGATCGAGAAGGCCCTCTCGTTCAAGCGCTATCTCGACGAGCACCGCTGCACGCAGGACGACCTGGCCCGCCGCCTGAAGATCGACCGCTCGACGATCGCCAACCTGATGCGCCTCCTGGAGCTGCCCGGCAGCATTCTCGATAGCCTCCGCAAGGGGACGATCACTGCCGGCCACGCCCGGGCCCTGTTGCCGCTGGGCGACGAACACGAGCAGGTCGGCTTGGCCCGCCGGATCGAAACCGAAGGCCTGAGCGTCCGCGACGTGGAACGTTTCGTCGCGGAGCAGCTTGGCGAAGACGAGCCGCAGGCCGAGATCTTGCCTGGCCCGGGCAGCAAACAGCAGCGAACCCGTAGCGATCAGGTCGCGTCTTTGGAGCAGGAGTTCCGGCTGGCGCTGGGCGTGAAGGTCGAGATCAAGGCCAATTCTCGCGGCCGCGGCAAGCTGACGATCCACTTCGCCAACCACGAAGAGTTCGACCGCCTCCGCGAGCACCTGACCGACGGCTTCGAGAGCTCGGCCCGGCGAAAGACAGCTTAATGATGGGTCGAACGTCGGAGGTCGAAGGTCAGAAGTCCCCTGTCGCTGCTCGGCGGCTCCTCTTCGACATTTGACTTTCGACTTTCGACATTGAAATTCGCCTGTCGGATGTCGTTGCGGCCGATTGACAACGGACGACTGACCAATGACAACTGACTAGTTGGCGGGGTGTAGCTCAGCCTGGCTAGAGCGTCTGGTTTGGGACCAGAAGGCCGCAGGTTCAAATCCTGTCACCCCGACTTGATCAGACAGAAAAGCCAATCGTCTTTTCCGACGGCGGGCTTCTCTCGTTTGGCGGCAATGCTTTGTGTTCCCGTTGGATTTGTCCAAAAATCCAATGGAACTGGCGGGGTGGTTAGCTCCAATCGTTTGACAAAATTGGGGTTGCGGAGTTCAAATTCGGCCGCCAGTTCCGCGGCAATCGGTAGATGCCGGGCACCGTCGCTGCCATGGCGGTAGCGAGACGAACACCCCCGCGAAGTCTGCCCTCACTCGCCGGAACGAGTAGTCTGCCGTAAAATCTTCCTGCGTGCATTCGAGATTCAAAGAGGTGAAGCGAAAGGATTCGTGCTATGGCAGGCGTGACACCCACGCAAGGGCGATATCTCGCATACATCCACGCCTACACCGAAGGTTTTGGTTTGCCGCCGGCGGAGTCGGAAATTGCCGAGGCAATTGGCGTTTCGCCCCCGTCGGTGAACCAAATGATGAAGACGCTCGAAAAGAAGGGGCTCATTCGAAGACAGCCGGGCGTTCCCCGGTCCATCGAAATTCTGGTCGCACGCGACACGCTTCCGCAATGGAAAGGCAAACGCATCACCCGCACGGTCAGGGAGTGGACTCTTGCCAGTCCAGCAGCCCGCCACCCCGGACAGGCAAGCGACGGCAAGGCTGCCGTCTATCGTTTCAAGATCATCTTGCAAGACACCGATCCGGCGATCTGGCGGCGGATTGAGACGAAAGACGTAACGCTTGGAAAACTGCACGAGTTGATTCAAACCGCGATGGGTTGGACGAATTCGCATCTGCACCAGTTTGAGATCGCGGAAGTCCGGTACACCGATTCACGATTCATGACGGGTGGCTTCGATGACTTTGGTGCGATCGACTACAGCGGCATTCGAATCGGCGACGTGGTTTCCAAGCATGGCTCCAGACTGCGGATGGGCTACGAATACGACTTTGGAGACGGTTGGCAACATGATGTCGTCCTCGAAAAGGTGACGGAGTCCGAACCGGGAGCCAAATACCCGCGCTGTATCGATGGGGAGCGAGCTTGTCCGCCGGAAGATGTTGGCGGCGTTTACGGTTTTGCCGACTATGTCGAGGCGATCACAAATCCGAATCACAGCGAGTACGGCGAACTCCTGGAATGGAACGGTCCGTTTGACCCCGCGCAATTTGACGCGGCAAAAGCCACTCGGCGCATGCAGAAAGGACTGCCAACGTGGTGAAGCAAGGAACGAAGAAACCGCGCAAGCTCGCGAAAAGCGACCGCTTTCCGCTGATCGGAAAGGAGCTGCACAAGCGGACCAAGGCGGAGCTGGCCGCGATCATCTTGGAGATCGCCAAGGAGCACGACGTTGTCGCGCGGGAATTGGAAGACCGGCTGCCGATCGAAAAGCCGGCGGATCGACTCGTCGCCGACCTGTCGTCCGCCATCGATCGTGCGACCCGTTTCGATAAACGCTTGGTGAACTGCAATTTCGATGTCGATTGGCAAGCTTATGCCGACGTTCAGAAAGGGCTCTCACGGCTGGTCGAGATGGGCCATCTTGCGGACGCGAAGCCGCTTGCGCTCAAGCTGATGAAAGACGGCAGCTATCAGGTCGAATTCAGCGACGAAGGTTTGATGGCCTACGAAATCGGACATTGTCTGGAACCGGTGATTCGTGCCGTCAAGGCCGCTGGAGGTGTCGAGGCTGTCCGGTGGGCGAGGGCCATGCAAGCCGCCGACCGCGTCGGATTCATTTGTGACAAGGAACTGGCAGCGCTGCGAGGCAGGTCGTGACTCGCCGCCCCCATCCGCCGCCGCAATCTGGCCTCCCAGCCCTGGAGTCCGGCGATAAAAGTTCAAGCGCCGTCCTGTCACCCCGACTGTTTCGCAAACTCCAATCCCGCCGCTGCTTGCGGAAGCGACCGGCGACGGGATTTGATCTTTTGAGGGGCAACGGCGTATTCCTCTGGCGAAACACATCGAGGAATTGACTCGTTAGTCATTTTTTTGAGAAATCCAGCTTCGGGTGTCGATTTCGTCCTGGCTCGTTCGACCATGGAGTGAGCGCTCGGTAAATCGGTTTACCGAGCTAGTCCCAACGTCGAGCCTGCTGAGAACGACCGGGAGGTTGCGGTGACAGTGAAACCCGATAGCAGGAAACTTACGCCGGAGGCCCAACTCCGGTCATTCATCGACAAGTTCGATCCGAAGTATCAAAAGCTCATTCGATCGGTCCGGGCCGCTATACGTAAGCGATTCCCGACCGCCAACGAGCTGGCGTACGACTATAGCAACTCCATCGTTATCGCCTATTCGCCGACGGACCACGGGATCGATGGCATCGTGGCGATCTCCGCACGTGCCACCGGTGTGGCTCTGCACTTCAATCAGGGACCTCAGCTGCCCGACCCGAAGAAGCGTCTGCTCGGATCGGGAAAGCAGACCCGCTTCGTCCGGGTGGACGCGGCCGGCCAGTTGGCGCATCCAGACGTGGAGGCGATGATTGCCGCTGCGATTGATCAGGCGAGGGTTCCATTGCCATCCAAAGGGAAAGGGAGTCTCATCATCAAGTCGGGTGGTGCGGGGAAGCCGCCACGCCGGAGGCCGACGAAGTGACGGCGGGATTTGATGAGGCCACGGGCAGAATAAAAGGGGGATAAGTGACTTATCCCCTTTCGCCTTCGCTTGCCCACCTCAAACCTTCGTTCTTATCAGTAGTTGGGAGAGGTTTAGCGGATGTGGACACCCCGATGCGAGAAGTTGGCCAATGTGCGCGGTCTTCGGTTCGCCATCGATTTCGACTCGCGGCCGGCGACCATCGCGGAAGTGTTACGCTGGTGGCAGAACGACCCTGACTTTCGCTCGATGTTCAACTTGCTGTTGGCCGAAGTCCCGTTCACGGCGTTCAGCTGGGAGACGCCCGCGGTGACCACTACAACGGTGTCGCAACCATTCGAGTTTGTACTCCTTGACAGCCCCGGCCTAGCGCGTCGTCCCGATCCGAAAGCGTTCGCCGCGCACTTCAGCGAAGTCGACGGAAATATCGCAGTCTTTCCCAACTTGGGTGCGGATGCGATCATGGTCGTGCCGTACCCAGTCGCCGAGCCTTCCGCCTACGGGCACTTGGCCGCGTTTGTGCGGCTTGCTCCGGAGTCACAACGTCAGGCACTTTGGAAGGCGGTCGGAGATGCCATGGGACGTCGCGTTGAGGCCAAGCCCGTTTGGCTCAGTACCGCCGGCGCTGGTGTGTCGTGGCTGCATGTCCGGCTCGACGACCGTCCGAAGTATTATGGCTTCAAGCCTTACACGTAGAAGGCCGGGCGTTCCCCCGCATCAGACCAAGGCTGCAGTTTGATCTTTGCGACTGAGTTAAGTCATGGCAAGCAAGATTGACGAAGCTGTAAAGAACGCGGCCGTAGCCGGCGACGTTGCGGCGCTCAAAGAGTTGGTGGCGATGCACGGCCCTGCACTCGTACGTTTGGACGGCGACCCGGTCGAACTGACCGCGCTCCATTTGGCATCGGCGTCGGGCAACATCGAGGCCGTTCGGTTCCTGCTTGCGCCCCCAGTCGTGGCCGACCCGTGTGCCGCTCGGAACAACAACTTCACACCGTTGCATGCCGCTGCCATGCAAGGCCATGCAGCTGTGTGTGAGCTACTGATTGGGGCGGGGTCAGGTGTCAACGTACAAACGAATCCGCAGGGGTATGCCCCGCTCCACAGTGCGGCGTTCGCCGGGCACGTCGATGCCATCCGGGTATTACTTGAACATGGGGCGGATCGTAAGCTCGTGAACTACCGAAATGAGCAGCCAACGGATACCGCACGGCGCACTGGGCAGGCTGAAGCCGCTCGTGTGCTGGACTCGTAGGGCCGAACCAGTGCACGCAGCCGAGTTGCGGTGGTTCTGTTTTTGACATTGGAAATTCTTCTCCCGTAACCGGCTGATGCTGGTCGTTAGCCCGCTCCAGGAGCACGTCATGCGACCCCTTCGGTATTCCATCAACGTCACGTTGGACGGGTGCTGCGATCATCGGGCAGGCTCGACGGACGAAGAGTTGCATCGTTACTGGGCCGAGAAGCTCGCGCAGGCCGATGCCCTGCTCTTCGGCCGGGTAACCTACGAAATGATGGAGGCAGCGTGGCGGCCGCCGGGGACGGGAGTGAGGCCAGATTGGATGGCCGATTGGATGGAACCCTTCGCCCGGACGATCGATGCGGCGAAGAAGTACGTCGTGTCGAGCACGCTGGACCGGGTCGATTGGAACGCGGAGCTCGTGCGCGGGGATCTGGGGCAGGCCGTTTTGCAGCTCAAGCGGGAGCCGGGCCAGGGACTGTTCACGGGAGGCGTGCAGCTCCC